>NZ_JAAKEM010000023.1:0-58627 GCF_011039195.1 Dysgonomonas sp. ZJ709 | reverse complement strand
AATGATCTCAGCAGGAATTCCTATATCCGATATTGCATACAGATCGGGATTTTCATCGGCATCTTATTTTACAAAATGTTTTAAAGAGTTCTATAAAAAAAGTCCGACTGATTTCTTAAAATCAAATAATCGAATAGAATAATCCTTGTAAACAAGAGTCTGTATTCTTTCTTATAAAAATTACAGATCAATACAATATTAATTTTAACATCTGTTTTTATTTCAAGATAGTACAACGCTAACAATAGATAAATTCGGAACATCTGATATTAGTTACTTGTTAAAACTAATACAAACAAATAATAAAATAACAGATATAATGAAAGTAAAGCAAATAGAACTAGCTAGTCGCCCACAAGGATTACCAACCAATGAAAATTTCCGATTCAAAGAAATCGAATTACCAGCTATTCAAGCTGAAGAAGTATTACTAAAACCACTTTATATCTCTGTCGATCCTTATATGAGAGGACGGATGAGTGATGCAAAATCGTATGTACCACCATTCGAAATAAATCAGCCGATAGCAGGTGGAGTTGTTGCAGTAGTAGAAGAAAGCAAGAGTTCGAAATTCAAGAAGGGAGATAAAGTATTGGGAATGCTTCCATGGGCAACTTATTCTATTCAAAAAACCGATGGACTCCAAAAAATAGACGACAGTATTCCTGAAAGTTATTATTTAGGAATAGTTGGTATGCCCGGCCTGACAGCCTACTTTGGCCTGACAGATATATGTAATCCTCAACAGGGGGAAACTGTTGTCGTATCCGGTGCAGCAGGCGCCGTAGGTACTATAGTGGGACAAATTGCCAAAATAAAAGGATGCAGAGTAATTGGAATAGCAGGCTCTGATGATAAAGCAAAACTACTGAAAGAGAAATTCGGATATGATGAGGTGATTAATTATAAAACATCCGATATATTTTCCGTCATCGAAAAAGCTTGCCCATCGGGGGTAGACTGCTATTACGATAATGTGGGTGGAGATATTACCGATGCCGTAATCGCTCATTTCAATAAGTATGCCCGTATGGCTCTTTGCGGACAAATATCATTATATAATGAAACATCCATTCCGATGGGACCACGTATCCTAACAAGTATACTCAAAACGAGTGCTTTAATTAAGGGATTTATTGTGAGTGATTATCAAACACGTTTTCCTGAAGGAATTGCACAATTGGTGCAATGGGTAAAAGAAGGTAAATTAAAATATACAGAAACAACAATAGAAGGTTTCGATCAATTGCCAAAAGCCTTCCTTGGTCTGTTTGATGGCTCTAATACCGGTAAGATGATTGTAAAAATATAAACAATAAAAAAAAGAGTGTGTCATAAATAAAAATACACTGTAAAAGTGTTACACTCTTTTGTCATTCTGAACGAAGAGAAGAATCCCAGCTTTCCATAAGAGATCCTTCTCTCCGTTCAGAATGACAGAATCGTACGAAAATTTACTTATGACATACCCTCTTTTTTACTTAATACATAAACTAAGACAAACTGACCCTTTATATAGTATTTCTACCTCCATCTAAAAAGACCTTCTCATCACAAACTATTATCAGGATACAAATAAAGAATAACACGATTAACAACTATTTACTAAATGAGATTGTTATTAATAAAATGATGATGAAATTGTCACATTTATTAGAAAAGCTTATAAAACAATATTTATTAGAGATTTATAAGTAATTTTATATCAAAATCAACACAGCCCATCGTAAAGAATAAGGAATCAGATATATGAAAAGGAATATTTACTATATAGTCGGAATATTTATTTTATTGCTTTCTATACAATCATGTGTAGAAGAAGAATACGATTCTGACAATTTAAATACTAATATAGAACTTAATATTCCGCCCGTTCCTCTCGGCGGTCTGGACACATTTCATATAAACTTCTTGCCATCAATTCCACCCGAAATAGTTATCGGGGCAAGAGTTGCTTTAAGCGATACTGTCAGGGGACTATTCAGTAATTCTACTATTTCGAGATTCTTTTATGAAGGTTCGAGCGGTGTGGTGTTCTCCGCCAAAGTAGATGCAATGGTTATGCCTCAGGAGTCAGGTTTAGAAATAGAGGTTATACTAAACATCATAAATGCAGACAAGACAAGAAACGAATTTGTCAAAATACCTCCGCAAAGACTGGTATCTGCAATGAATCAGAATTTTGAAATCAGGATAGGACCCGAATATATGAAATATATGAAGGATGCACGCGACTTGCAATTCATATTTGGGATAAGAGTCGCAGCTATTAATTTTACACGGCAAGACTATATCTATTTAAGACAAGTCACTCTTTTTGCCGGAGGTTTACAACTTGAACTTTAATATAATGCCCAACAAACAGAATGAAATTACATTATATTATTAACGGTTTTACCATTGTTATAATAGCCTGTGTTCTGTCTTTAGATGGATTTGCACAGTCTTCCCGTTCTTCATATTTCATGAAGACCTCTTATGCACGGACTAGCCTCAATCCTGCCCTCAGGCCAGACCAATCATATATTGGTGTGCCATTCCTGTCGAATATCCATACCGAAATTAATACTAACACATTAAACTTAAGCAATCTGACATTCCCGTTGAACGGAGAACTTGTTACATTTATGCACCCTCAGGTTTCTGAAGCCAGAGCTTTAGCCAATATTGAGGATGATAATTATATAACAGGAAATGCCGCTCTTGATATATTCTCTGTAGGGCTGTTCAAAGGTGATTCGTACTGGAATTTCAATTTTGGGCTAAGAACTTATGCCGATGCAAATGTGCCTAAATCGTTATTTGAACTATTGAAAGTAGGATTTAATGAAACGGAAACAGTCACACACGATCTCTCTAAGATAAGTCTTACTCAAAGTGCATTTGCCGAAATAGGTTTAACTAATTCGCGTACATTTCTAAATAACAGTCTCACAATAGGTGCACGAGCCAAATTTCTTCTTGGGATTTCTTACGCTGATTTAGATGCTAAAAGCTTAAATATAACTGCGGGGAGAGAGTTTTGGACTGCCAAATCGCAAGTGATATTGAAAGGTGCAGGTCCCGGTATAACTACCCGATACTCGCAAAGCGATTATGACCCCGATAGAAATAATTTTGACGGATTCGATTTTGGTAGTTTTAGTATTCCGGGATATGGACTCGGCTTAGATATAGGGGGTGTATATGATTTTAAAGATTCGCCTGTCAATTTTCTACGAAGTCTAAGAGTATCTTATGCCTTAAACGATATAGGTTTTATTTCATGGACAAAAAAAAATGTTGTGCAATTAAGTTCCCAACAAACGGCAGTAACTATATCACCGAATGATTATACCATACACACTGATGGAAGCACATCGATAACCGATATATTCGACAATGCAGTGGATGACATAAAACAAGCGATCAACCTGCACGAAGACGCGACAGAAAGCGGTTATACAACAACCCTGCGAGCAAATATGATTGTAGGACTGGAATATGAAGTATGGAAAAATAAAATGACAACAGGTTTTCTATATTCAACTCGATTCGGAAAATATTTTACAACAAACGAATTTACTCTATCTGCAAATTACATGCCTAAATCATGGCTTGCAACAAGCTTAAGCTACTCTTTTGCCCACAGCCAATTCAAAACGTTCGGCTTAGCCGTACACTTAGCCCCATCCCGGGGAATTAACTTTTTCTTAGCCAGCGACTACACTTTAATTCATATTTCGCCCCAATTTCTACCAACATCGAGCAGAGCCTTAAGCCTTCAGTTGGGCTTATCAGTCCCTTTTGGAGGAAAGAGATAATGTAAGTTCAAATATCTTTCTCTATCTTTGAAAAATCAGTATAATAGAACCATGTATGAAGAATAGAGTTAAGATTTGCCAATTAGCCTGTGTATTAATAGCCACTATTAGCTTGTTATCCTGTACACAAGACAAAGGTTCGGAAGAAGTATCACGTAAGGACGCAGCACTTTCAGTTATATATAACAGGAAAAGTGTACGCGACTTCATTAAAGAGAGACCTGTAAGTAAAGAAGATATAGATGCCATCCTAAAAGCCGCCATGTCAGCTCCCTCAGGAAAAGACACCCGCCCGTGGGAATTTTTAGTAATCAACGACCGTGAAACCCTCGATAAAATGGCTGCTGAATTGCCTACGGCTAAAATGCTCGCCAATGTACCCATGGCTATTGTGGTATGTGGAGACTCTGTACGTTCCTCGTATTGGTATCTGGACTGTTCAGCAGCGACAGAAAATATATTATTGGCTGCCGAAGCTCTGGATCTGGGTGCTGTATGGACGGCAGCATATCCTTACGCCGATAGAATGGAAATAGTTATTAACGCAACGGAACTACCTGCAAATATACTTCCATTGGTAGTTATCCCTATTGGTTATCCTAAAGGTCAACAGACCGTGAAAGACAAGTACGATGAGAAGAAGATTCATTATAATAAGTGGTGAAATCAATCTTTTATTAGAATAACAAAATACAAAGGGTCGTCAACATTGGCGACCCTTTCCTTTTAAAATAAACTAAACAATTACTACCTATTCCTAATAACCAAAACTCCGTATCCGACAACATGAACAACAGCAAGCGATAACGATAATATAAACAACGCTATTCCATTATCCCAACCTTCGATCAATTGGTGTATGAAAGCAATACTACCCAAAAGAATCGCAATACCAATAGTAATCAGATACAGTGTAGTTTTTTCTTTATCTGTCGCACCTTTTCCCTGCTGCTGTAATTTGCTATTTTTCAGACCATAACGAATATAAATATCTAATCCGAGGAGCATCCATATAATCAATCTGATCCAAGTATCAAATGGTAGAAACACCATCATAAACAAGCATGTAGCAATACCCAGAATAGGTATAAGGGGAACCCATGGCACTTTAAAAGCTCGGGGTAAGTCAGGCATTTTTCTTCGCATAATCAATATCCCGGCACATACAATTATGAATGCAAACAGTGTACCTATACTAGTTAATTCGCCTGCAACCCTAGCCGGAACGAAAAGGACAAACACACTCACTACTATAAGAAAGAGCAAATTACTCTTGTATGGTGTTTTGAATTTACTGTGTACTCCTGAAAAGACTTTAGGCAACAAACCGTCCTTACTCATACTATAGAAAACACGGCTTTGCCCCAATAACATAACAAGAATAACAGATGAATAACCTGCCAATATAGCGAGTATAATAGCTTTATTCAACCAAGGATAGGCCGGTTGAATAACTCCGTCTGCACCCATTATACCCATATTCTCTATCGCTACCGCAACGGGTGCAATACCATCGTGCCCTTTGAAAGATGTATAAGGAGTAACTCCCGTCATAACATGAGCGAAAAGAACATATAAGACACTACAAATAGCTAAAGAGCCTAATATTCCAATCGGCATATTCCGTTTCGGATTCTTGGTTTCCTGCGCAGCAGTACTTACGGCATCAAAACCGATGAAAGCGAAGAATACGACCGCTGCCGCTCTGATTATACCACTAAAACCATATTCGCCGAATGTACCTGTATTCTCCGGTATAAAAGGAACATAATTATCTGTGTTGATAAATTTCCATCCTAGAATGATAAAAACTAGAACAACAGCTATTTTCAATGCAACAATTATTGTATTCACAAGAGAACTGTTACCTGTACCACGTATTAGTAATAAACTCATTAATATAATTATTACCGCTGCCGGAAGATTAATTATGCCTCCATCCCACGGACAAGCCGTGAGTTCGACAGGAAGATAAACATCGAATCCTTCGAGTAATTTGACTACATACCTACTCCAACTGATACTAACCGTAGCCGATGCGACTGCATATTCAAGAACCAAATCCCAACCGATAATCCAAGCAACAAATTCACCCATAGTTGCATAAGAATAGGTATATGCACTCCCTGCAACAGGAATCATAGAAGCAAATTCAGCATAGCATAGCCCGGCAAAGCAGCAGCCAGCCGCAGCTATGATAAACGATAATGTAATGGCAGGACCAGCATAATCGGCAGCAGCATTTCCTGTTATCGAAAATAGTCCGGCACCTATAATGGCACCTAAGCCTAAGGCTATCAAACGGTATGGACCGAATACTTTCTTCAATGTATGTGCACCGACTTCATTTGCTTCAGCCTGCAAAACACTTACCGCTTTTGTTGAGAATAATCCCATCTTTCTATTTTAATTAATTGTTAAAAGGTAACAAAAGTGACATTTTTTATCCTCTTTTTAATTGTAACCTTCTTCTGTTTTATCTCCTTCAATCATATAACTTACTCTGTATAGATAAAGTTCAGAACAATTGACATTCTGTCCTTTAGAATCTAATATGATTTATTTCTTCACACGATAATCTAACGCAGGGGCTCTGTCTCCCAACAAAAGAGTATATTCGAAATCGGGTCCTCTCCTCTTTCCAAATTCATCTTTTATATCTTTTAAAAGTTGTGGATCGGTATAAAGATCTATTGCCGAAAGAGAAAATACTTTAGCTGTATTGATCAGTGATTTCGTTCCGATAGTAGAACCACCCGAAGCCACATTCTGCCAGCTATGACCCGAACTGCCCGGAACAAACGTTGCCGTATTGAATGTAACAGTAGGAACTACCCAACTTACATCGCCCACATCGGAAGAACCACCGCCGAGAGAAGGCTTTTCGTTTTCGAGCGGTTTTACAGTTTCTGCCTGCTTCAATGTGGCAATATCTTTATTAAGACCTTTTACAATCTCTTCTGCAAAAGCTCTTTCGCGTGCATCGTAATGAACCCCTCCTACTATTTCAAGATTTTTCTGAACCAATTCCGCTAGTTTACGGTTATTCAATTTTTCGTAAAACCCTGATATAATTTCAGACTTTACTTTGGTTTGAGTACCTAAGGCCGCACCTTCTGATGCCTGTCCTACCCACTCTACAAGGTCTTTCAGGATTTCTCTTTTAGGACTGCGGATATAGTAAGATACCTTTGCATAGTCGGGTACAACATTCGGTGCCTCGCCTCCATTTGCTATCACATAGTGAATACGCGATGAAATAGGAACATGTTCGCGAAGCATATTAACCATATAATTCATTGATTCGACACCATCGAGAGCCGAACGTCCCTTATCGGGGCTACCTCCTGCATGAGATGCTATTCCGAAGAAACTATAATCGACCATCAATATAGCTGTGCCTGTATCGGTTGTTACCTGATTACCTGTACCCGGATGCCAGTCCAGCACAACATCTACTCCATTAAATAAACCATCACGAACAAGATACACCTTGCCACCGCCACCTTCTTCGGCCGGTGTTCCGTACACCTTAATCGTTCCCACATGATTATTTGCGGTGAGCCATTGTTTGATGGCAATTGCTCCGGCTACTGCGCCTACTCCGAAGGTATTATGTCCGCAACCATGACCACTACCGCCTTCTATCAATGGTTTGCGGTATGGAACTGTATCTTGCGACAATCCGGGAAGTGCGTCATATTCAGCCAGTACAGCTATTACAGGGCTACCCGAACCATAGCTTGCTACAAAAGCGGTCGGCATACCAGCCACTCCTGCCTCTACTTTAAAGCCGTTTTCTTGCAAATGTTTTTGCAAAAGAGCCGAGCTGTTTGTTTCTAAAAATCCTAATTCGGGATTAGCCCATATAGTCTTCTGCAACTTGTCATAAACAGCGAATGAATTGTTTAAGTATTCAACGGCAGCATTATTTAACGGATTCTTTTTATCCTTCTTTTGGGCATATATATTATGACATAAGATTGTCAAGACACATATAAATAATATTCTTTTCATCGTTAGTATATTTATATTTAAGTAATTTAATTTGAGTTCAATACAAGAGAAAAATAACTAATAAAATCTTTTAGAAGAACCTGTCATTCCGATAGATTAACCCCTCGCAGCCTCCTTAAAGGAAAAATCTAAAAAGGGATTCTTGTCATCCCGAACTGAAAGGAGGGATCTCGACTTCTCTTTGCTATAGGATAATAGATCGCTCCTTTCAGTTCGGGATGACAGAGATAAAGAGATTAGCTAATTGTACATAATTATTTCGCAAAGCCCCTCTTAGCTTCTATCTTCGAGAAGTTATGGCGAACTTTCGTTCCTAAGCATGACGGAGAGAAAATAAATCATTAATTATAGCTTTTCTTTTGATGTCAAAAATTCGTTTAATACTTTATCCAATTCTTCACCTCTAAGGTTTTTGGCAACGATCACTCCATCTTTGTCAATTAAGAAATTAGCAGGTATAGCTCTTACTCCATATAATTTAGCAGGCTGACTATCCCAAAACAAAAGATCGGAAACATGAGTCCATGTAAGATTATCTTTCTCAATAGCTTTCAGCCACCCATTTTTATCCTTATCCAGCGAAACGGCAAAAATATTGAAGCCTTTATCTTTGTATTTATCATACACCTTTACCAGATTTGGATTTTCTCTGCGACAAGGACCACACCATGATGCCCAGAAATCGAGCAGAACATAACCTTTACCCAATTGATCGGAGAATTTTATGGGATTACCTTCCGTATTATTCGCTGTAAAATCAGGAGCCGCCTTTCCTACGGACACTATTTCAAGTGTTTTGGTTAGGTCTTCAAGCGTTTTTACATAAGGAGTATTCCATAGAGAAGAATCGAGCAAAGCGATATTTGATTTGATTTCTTCGGGAGATAACCTATATGAAAAATCACGATACAGAACATAAGCAGAGACTAAAGATTTTGGATTTTGCTTGATAAAATCAGAGATTTCAACGCCTTTTTGTGCCTTATATGCAACGAACAAATCTTGTAACTCTGACCCGGTTACTGTACTATTACGATAATATGACGATGAATCTAATTTGATTGTCACCGGATTATTATCAAGGAATAATAGTAACGAACTTTTAATGGTATCAAGTGATAGGGCATAGATCTCGGGTAACGCTACCTCTTTAGAAAAACTGAATTGCCCGTTTTCGATTTTAGCCGAATCAATTACATGATACATCTTATTATTAAACTTCTGCAAGTAGACTGTTCCCGAAGGAATGTTCTCTACTACACCACTAATTGTCAACCCACTTTTTGTTTTTTCTCCGCACGATGCTAATGCTAAAGAAAATATGATTGCTGATAATATATACTTTCTCATTATATTAATTATTTAAATTCGGATTGTTATTAATCTCGGTCACAGGTATTGAGAAAAGATAGTAAGGACTATTAGGAACCAATTCTGTTTTGTTAGGAAAAGTCCATACATAATGCCCTCTTAATACGATAGTGCCGTTTCCTGTATCGTATGTCTCCGTAGATTCGTTCCTTAGAGGAGCACGTTGAAGGCGCAGAATATCTTGTAAGCGGAAACCTTCACCCCAAAGCTCACGACGTCTTTCGAGTAGGATTTCTTCGATCAATTGGTTTTCATTCAAACTGGCAGTAGTTAATGCTGACAGGTTTCTATTCTGACGTATCTCATTCAATGTCGTTACAGCACCATTCAGATCGTGGTTGCGAGCTTTACTTTCTGCTTCGATAAGAGCCATTTCAGAAGAACGCATTAATACGATATGTGCCGATTTATCGGATTTATTTACAAATTTCTTATATTTCAACCAGCGAAACAATGGATCTGAACTATTGGTTACTGCTTCGAAAAGTGAAGCTCTGATATCGTTCTTTTTATCGAACAAGTTATAGAAATACGGATCGGGCATAATGCTGCGATACCCTGTACTAGGTGTCACATCGAGATAAGCAAAATAAGATGCTCCGCCTAAATTCTGATCGGCTGTTTGAGGGTGTCCCCATATCCATTCCACATTGCTCACATCGTTAAATCCTTGAAGGTATTGTGCTGCCTGCATAATCGGATATCCCGTTCTTGCTTTAGCGGCATATTGAGCGGCCAAAGTCCAGTTTTCCATCGTAAGATAGGTGCGGGCAAACAGTCCGTTGACTACGTTTATATCGGGACGGTTCTTTACCGAACGTTTAAAGCCTGTCAATAATTTTTCAGCTTCTGTAAGATCATCGATCACACGGTTATAGACATCTTCGACAGATGCTCTCGATTTAGATACCGAACTTGGAACAGTAGGTTCTGTGTAGATAGGTACAGCTTTAGCTGCTTTATCTTTAGCATACGTAAACTGATATTGACGAACCAAATTTAAATACACAAATGCACGCAAAGCATAAGCCTGTCCCTTTATATATTTTTTCTGATCCTCTTCGCCTTTTGCAGCATCTACTTTTGCAATAATATTGTTACAGTTGTCAATCACTTTATATTGTAGCGTCCAGAAAAACAAAGCTCTACGCGTGGTATTATCATACGGATCTCTATATGGATAAGAATCTCTGAACCCATAGACTCCATCACGAGCAATGGCATCATCGCCCATCACTTCCTGAGTCAGCATAATGGCCGCATATCCGGGGTTATCCTGCGATGTGGCACTTTCCATCAGATAGCGTAATGTGCCGTTTACAACAGCATCTACATTCGAGACAGTCGAGTATGTTTCATCACCTGTCAGATCGTCCGAAGGCGAGGTTTCAAAGAACCCATCACTACAAGAATTGAGCGTAAATAAAGAGATAAAAACGAGGTATATAATTATTTTCGATTTCATGACTGTTCTTTTTTAAAATGTTATATCTAAACCAAATGAGAATGATTTCTGTGCCGGATATCGGTAATATGTTACACCATCGACAGATTGCTCCGGATCCATTCCTTTATGACCGAACCATGTTAAGAGATTCTCTCCATTTACCCGCAGCCTCACATCTTTCAATCTCAATTGTGATAATATCGAGTTAGGTAGAGAGTAGACGAAATTTATATTCTTCAAACGTGCATAAGAAGCATCGTATAAGAAACGGGACGAAATAGAGTTCCAATTGGTTGTAGTTGTTGTCAAACGAGGATAGTTGGTCTGTGTATTTTCGGGAGTCCAACGATTAAGAGCTTCCTCTGTCCATGTACGCCCAAGATTATTACCGGTATGGGCAATCATCACCTCATCCAAATCCAGCACTTTACCTCCTATACTATACGAAATAAGAAATGACAATTCAAAATTCTTGTATCGCACGGTATTGGTCACACCTCCATATACATCGGGCAGAGAACTTCCTTGAAAATACTGGTCAGCATCGGCATATACATTTGTAGTGGTACGACCCGTAATACTTTTATTTCCATTGCCATCCGTGGTATATTCGTTTTTGTACCACAACGGATCACCATTTGCAGGGTCTACTCCTGCCCATTCTCTGATAAAGAAATCGTAAACCGATCCACCAACAGTCATTTTCTTAGTTGAACCTAATTGACCGATAGATCCCGATATAATTTCTTTTTGAGGCAGTTCTGTTATTTTATTTTTGAAATGGGCAATATTGAAGTTTACATCCCATTTCAAATCTTTATTTATGACAGGTACTACTATTATCTGAGCTTCAATACCTCTGTTGCGAAGAGCCCCAATGTTGGCATCTATTTCTCCAAATCCCAGTGAGGGCGCTAATGGTCGGCTAAACAACAAGTCTCGTGATTTTCTTTCGAAAACATCAATAGAGGTAATAAGTCGGTTATTGAAAGCTGCAAAATCAAGACCGAAATTCAAGTTTAAGTTAGTCTCCCATTTCAAATTGGGTGTTGGTAGTCTGGAACTAACCAATCCGGCTTGCCCTAAACTATTATAGATAGAATATAAATCCTGATAAGCATAATAAGTACCGAGATTGTCGTTGCCCTGCGCTCCGTAACTTATTCTTAAATCTAAGTTGTCAAGCCATTTTACATTCGACAGAAATGATTCTTTCTTCGCATTCCAAGAAGCACCTACCGACCAGAAATTACCCCAACGCGACTCTTTACTGAATCGTGACGATCCATCGCGGCGATAACTGGCAGATAAATAATAACGATGTAGGTAATCGTAATCAACTTTAGCAAGGAAACTAGATAGTTTATAATTGTCGGCAATACCTGTAAAGCTATTAAGCAACGAAGCAGCAGCAGGTTCTTCTTTTCCCAAGAAACCGAAATTGCTACGACTTCCCGATAATGTAGAAACATTGTAGCTGTAAACTTCGGGACCGGCTAAGATATTGAAAAAGTGAGTTTCATTAAATTTAGCGGTGTAATCGATAAAACTGTTTACTGTATACCCTATAGACCTGTTTGCACTTTTACTTACCGATCCACCGTTACTGATACCGGAACCATATGCCGGATTTGTATACGAATGAGTTGAACGGTTGCTATAATCGGCATTTGCACTGTTTCTTAATTTTAACCCATCAAGGAATGTAATAATAGCACTGGCACGGAATGAAACTATATCCTGCTTATTATCATATGTATTATACTTAGAAGAGCCTATCAGATTATTTCCTGTTGCGGCAGAACTCGGACGATAGTTACCAAAATCATACACCTTGTTTCCATCGGCGTCGAATATGTAAGAACCATCGGCATTGCGTTCAAATACAGGATATATATTGGCTACCAAACGCTGGAAGTTCGCATAGTTACCTTGACTACTGTCTGTTTGGGGTGGAGAACTTTGACTACTTGTAGATGCAGCCAAACCAAAACCCGTTTCTAACCATTTGTTTACATTCGATGTAATATTGGTTCGCGCATTGAAACGCTCAAAATCCGAACCTATTATAAAGCCTTTTTCTTTAATGTATCCTCCGGAGAAAAAATATTTTGAATTATCACCTCCGCCATTTATACTAAGGTCTATTTGCTGACGCACTCCTGTACGAGATAGGGATTCACCCCAACTATCATCCCACAAAGGGGTTGCTCCGGCTACAATTTTGCCATCTGCTCCAACAGGGTTAGGAAAATTAGTTCCATAGGGATTAATTTTCAAAGCATTTGCTACTTCGCCCGAAGCATAAGCTGCCGCCTCAGCACCCGATCTGCCTTGATCGAGTTGATTATTGCGAATGGCTTCCCATTGCAGCTCGAAGTAGTCGTTAGTAGCCAACGTTTTGTAATCTTTCACGGCACGTGATGTGAATCCGATAAGTGTTGAAAGAGAAACCACAGGTTTCGATTTTAATGTTCCTTGTTTCGTTGTGATAATAATTACACCGTTAGCGCCACGTGATCCATATAAAGCGCTTGCAGTGGCGTCTTTCAATACGGAAATAGACTGAATATCGTTTGCTGCAATGGAGCTGATACTTCCCGAAAAAGGTACTCCATCTACAACATATAGCGGATTACTCGACGCATTTACCGAGCCCACCCCTCTCAGAAAGATAGTGGCATCGCTACCCGGCTGTCCGGCAGACGATATAGATTGGAGTCCGGGAACTGTACCTTGCAAGGCATTAGTTACATTCGTTATCTGGAATTTTGCTAAATCTTTGCTCCCGACCACAGCTATGGAACCTGTATAGGTCGATTTGCGGGCAGTACCATAACCTACTACTACAATTTCATCGAGAATATTCAGATTCTCGGAAATTGTTACTATAATAGGTTCTTCGGCATCGTATACATCAATCTCTTGTGTTCTGTAACCAATAAGATTAACTGACAATGTAACAGGAAGCTGCCTGTTTGTTGTGAATACAAATTCACCATCCAGACCAGTCAATACACCATCGGTGGTAGACTTAAGAGCAACGGTCGCTCCTGCCACAGGTGTATTTGTTCTTTCATCGATCACCTTACCTCGTATCGAAGTCTGGCTATACAAACTAAATGAAGAAAAAAGAAAGAGTCCTAAAAAAACATAAACATGTTTCTTCTCCGGCAGGAACAACAGATTGTTCCTGAAAAAATTCAATATATTTGTCATATTCTAAATTATGTTTAGATCAAGTGCTCCTTTCTCCGACGGCAAATTGGTATGGGAGCACTTACTCTTTTTTATTGGGATTTATCAGCAGGTTATTATTTGGTGAGAGTTAGGAGTTTGTCTTCAACTTTTTTTGCTTGAGACACCAGTGTCTTTTTATCGGGATTCAAAAAACCATAGTCGTGGTTAAGTTGCTGTCCTTCTGACAATACCCATTTCAAGAAACCATTAAGTGCAAGACTATTTTCGGTGTTATATACAAAACCAATATTCTGAACTGGGATAAGGTCTATCGACTCATTTTCGAGTAAAGACAGCACCTGATCTATAGCAGCCCCATCTAATGCTTGTCGGTATTCTTTCTTAATATCCAATGGCAGTAAAACAATATTTTCTTTCAGGTGGCGGGTCTTAACATCGTAAATATAATTCAGCGTATTAAACGTAATTCCTGTATTATCTTTTTGAATAGCATTCAATAGAAAAAGGTCGTCACCCGATACTTTCTTCCCTTTCAGATTAGTGGTCTTATATCCGAAATATTCTGCGAAAAGTAGGGACACCGATGTTTTATTATTGCCCGAATAAACGGTTACATTGTATTTCTCTTTTGTTTTTTTATTTGCTTCATCCAATAGGTCTTTCTCGAAGAATAGTTGTTCTATATCTTTTTTGGAGAATCTATTATCACCCGATTCGCTGATCAGAGTATTTTGTGGGGTAGTGATAGGCAAAAGGGCATAACGACCGACATAAACGACTTGTTGATTCCCATGCAAATCATCGTTCGATAATTCGGTGGTAACAAATTCGAGATCGATATCTTCGGCTTTAGTTTCCTTATCAGCCAATGCCAATTTTACATTATCGTTTTCTTTTGCATACCCTTCAATCCATTTTTGGATTAATGGGGTAGTGAATTTACTGGCTTTAATATAAATAACATCATTTTGCTTTTCTTGAGCTGATATGGATAAAACAAAAGACAGTAATATGGATAGGGGTATAAATCTTAACTTTTTCATCTTTTCTATTATAAAATAAATATATCCGGTACAGGTATTTTGGAGTCAAAGACTAATTATTCAATTGCTTTAATGCAATCTAGCTTAACTATTTTGCTATATTTGAAATACTAAAAAGTCATTACTCTTCACTACGAAAGAATAATTTGAATGTAATCGGGAGATGTAAACAGTATTAGTACATGCGACAGCAGCACATTCGCATAGAAAAGGGAGAAAGGATAGTGCGGAAAGAAGAAGTAGTAGTTGTGGAAGGAATAGTAGAACTGGAAACTTCGCGTTTCTTAAAAGCGGCAAATATCTTCTGAGAAGAAGGCCGCAATCGTTCGGGGGTTTTGAATAGGATTTTCATAAACATTTTTCTTTTAGATTAATTCTGCCAACTGTTTATTTTTGTTGTACAAAGTTATTGATCTTTAAAAGCATGAGAAATACCATATCCATGGTATTTTTATCCCATAAGTAAGGTATTATGATAAAAAGGCCTGATTCTCCCATTAAGAACCAAGCCCTTTTTATTCACATAAACGCCATATATAAAACTAGGAAACTTAAAACTTCTTATTTAAAATTCGTACCGCATTTAATATAGCAAGCAGTGCTACGCCAACATCTGCAAACACAGCTTCCCACATTGTAGCAAGTCCGCCCGCCCCAAGTATTAAGACCAAAGCTTTCACCACAAAAGCAAGAATAATATTCTGAACAACGATCCGCTTCGTGTACTTTGCGATCTTTATAGCGGTTACAATCTTAGAAGGTTGATCTGTCTGAATGATGACATCCGCTACTTCGATAGCAGCATCGCTCCCCATACCTCCCATAGCTATTCCTATATCGCTAAGCGCTAGAGATGGAGCATCGTTAATACCATCGCCAACAAAGGCTATAACATTCGATTTATCTGCTTTCAGATTTTCAATATACCCTACTTTATCTTCGGGTAATAAATCGCCGTAAGCTGATTTAACACCTAACCTTTCGGCCAGCTGTTGTGTTATAGACATATTGTCACCGCTTAGAATCACAGTCTGTTTAATACCGTTTTTATACATCTCGCTGATAGCTAAAGCAGCATCTTCTTTCTCCTCATCGGCAACAGTAATATATCCGCTATATTTATTATCGATGGCAATCACTACAACCGTTTCGACAAGAGTGTCAATATTTCTATCATAATCGATATTGTATTTTTGCAGCAATTTAGAATTGCCGGCTAAAACATTTTTAGAATCTACCTCCCCTTGAAGTCCATAGCCGGAAATCTCTTTCACATTTGCTACTACATGCTTTCTCTTTGATTTTCCTCTATATTCGCCAATGGCTTTTGCGATTGGATGATTAGAGTGACTTTCCAAAGCTGCAACAATGCTCATAAAGGTTCGTTCGTCATAGTCTGGAGAAACTATATTCTGCACTTTAAACACTCCTTTGGTGAGTGTGCCCGTTTTGTCCATCACCACTGTATTCACTTTTGTCATAAGGTCTAAATAGTTTGCACCTTTAAACAAAATGCCGTTTCGCGATGCTGCCCCTATCCCACCGAAATATCCTAAAGGTATAGAAATGACCAAGGCACAAGGGCATGAAATAACGAGAAAAACCAAAGCACGGTACAACCAATCTTTAAACAAATAACCATCGACTAAGAAGTAAGGTACAATAGTAATCAGCAACGCTAAAAGAAACACAATCGGAGTATATATTTTAGCGAATCTTCTTATCAACAGTTCTGTCTTGGCTTTTCTTGATGTAGCATCCTGAACCATTTCAAGAATTTTGGCTAAAGAGCTATCTGAATATTCTTTTTCAACTTTTACTTCAATCACATTATCTAAATTTACCATACCCGCTAAAACGTTCTCCGCTTCTCTGATTGTTTTAGGCCTACTTTCACCTGTCAAGGCTGATGTATTAAAGGTGCTTTGAGCTGATAATAAAACTCCGTCCAAAGGCACTTTTTCTCCGACCTTTACTTGAATCGTTTCACCAATAGCCACACTTTCGGGCGATACGGTTTTATAACGACCATCGCGTAAGACAGAAGCTGAATCGGGTCGGATATCCAATAATGCTTTGATATTGTTCTTTGCTTTATTGACTGCCGATTCCTGAAATAATTCACCAATGCTATAAAAGAGCATTACAGCAACCCCCTCGGGATATTCGCCAATAGAGAAAGCCCCCAGGGTAGCAATACTCATCAACGAAAACTCATTAAAGAAGTCCTTCTGCATAATTGCTTTCACAGCTTCTTTTATAACGGGAAATCCAACTGGAATATAGGCAACGAGATACCATATCAGTCGGATATAACCTGTAAAGAAATTATTCTGTATATAATTATCAAAAGCAATACCTATAAGTAATAATATAAAGCTCAACACGGCAGGAGCATATATCCTCCATGTTCGTTCCGAACCATCGTTCTGACTACATCCGCAACAGTTTGATTCTTGTTCTTCTGCATGTATCATTTTTCTCATATTTAATTAATTAGTACAAAGGTAAGGATTACAGTTTGCAACTTAGTTGCAAACATTAAGTACCGATAATAAAATATTATATTATCTTTACATCAATACCTGACTAGCTAATGAAAATAAATGTTTAACCTTTTATCTGAATCAGATAATCAAAAAACCATTCCTTGAAAAATCAATTGTCTTTCAAATAGATTCGATAATAAATCAATCTCAAATAATAAATAGAAGCCTATTGGTCTTCGATAGACCCAATAATTCAAATAAGTTGCATGAAAAAAATTACATTACTCGTTCTCTTCCTTGGCTGTATGATAAACAGCTATAGCCAACAACCTTCAAGTACAAAAGCAGAGCGCCTCTCTCTTGATAATGGCTGGAAATTTCATTTGGGTGATATACCTTTCCCTGTTATTAAAGGGCACAACAATAGCTACAATAATGCAAAAGCCGCAAGAGCATCGGGCGCAGCATCTCCCACTTTCGATGATAAGGAATGGAGAACATTAAATCTCCCGCATGATTGGGCAGTAGAAATGCCTTTCGACTCCACAGAAAACTTATCACAAGGTTATAGAAAACGTGGATTCGGATGGTATCGCCGATATTTCAAAGTAGATACTTCCGATAGGGGTAAAAATATAGAACTCCAATTTGACGGTATTGCAACTCATTGTACCGTATGGGTAAATGGCACTGTTATACATCGTAACTGGTGCGGCTATACTTCTTTTTATGTTGATATAACCCCATTGATAAAATATGGGGACGAAATAAATAATATTGCAATACGAGTCAATGCAGAAGCACAAGAAGGATGGTGGTATGAGGGAGCAGGCATTTATCGCCATACATGGCTGGTTAAAAGATCTCCGGTTCACATAATTACTGATGGGCTATATGCTAATCCAATAAAAAAAGCTGATGGAACCTGGGAAATACCCACGGAAATAACATTAGCAAATTCAGGAAAAGAAGATTCAGAGATAGAAGTTGAAGTTGGTTTACTTGATAAAAAAGGGAACCTTATTTGCAAAAATCAAACTACGACCCAAGTAGAAGTTTTCGGTCAGGCTATAGCCAAATTGAATCTTCCTGTTTCTAATCCGATGTTATGGTCGACAGACGAACCTACTTTGTATAAAGTGTATGCCAAAGTAAAACAAAACGGAGTAGTTATAGACGAGACAATTACCTCTTGTGGATTTCGTACCATGCGATTTGACAAAGACACCGGTTTCTACCTCAACGATAAACCAATGAAGATTAAAGGTGTATGTAATCATCAGGACCATGCCGGAGTTGGTGTGGCTGTTCCTTCATCGATATGGGAATTTCGTTTGCGCAAACTTAAAGAGATGGGTGTAAACGCCTATCGATGTGCGCACAATCCTCCTGCCAGAGAATTTTTGGAAGCTTGCGATAGCATAGGTATAATGGTAATGGACGAAAACCGCCTCTTCAACTCTTCACCCGAATATATTTCACAACTACAATGGCTAATTCGTAGAGACCGCAATCATCCAAGTGTGATAATGTGGTCTGTATTCAACGAAGAACCGATGCAAGGAACAGAGGTCGGCTATGAAATGGTTCGTAAAATGACTGCAGAAGTGAAAAAACTCGATAATACACGCCCTGTGACGGCTGCAATGAATGGCGGACTTTTTGCTCCTATCAATGTATCTCAGGCAGTCGATGTTGTAGGATTCAACTATCAGGAATGGGCATACGATGACTTCCGAAAAGCAAACCGGGATATGTGCCTTACAAGTTCGGAAGATGTATCCGGTACGATGGTACGCGGCGAATATGTTACTGATGCCGACAAACGCCTTCTTGATTCGTACGATACCCAACATCCTAGTTGGGGAACAACACATCGAAAAAGCTGGAAAGATATAAATGAACGCCCTTGGCTGGCAGGATGTTTTATTTGGACAGGATTCGATTACAGGGGAGAACCAACTCCTTATACTTGGCCCACTGCAAGTTCTAATTTTGGAATTATGGATTTGTGCGGTTTTCCTAAAATGGCATTTTACCTGCATCAGGCACAATGGATACAAGACCGCCCTATTATTCATTTAGTACCTCATTGGAACTGGCCTGTCGACAGTATTGGTAAAGAAATTAAAGTCATGGTATTAAGCAATGCCGACAAAGTGAAACTCTTACTGAACGGAAAAACGATCGGAGAACAGATCGCTGACAAATATGAAATGAATACATGGCTAGTTCCCTATGCACCAGGAAAACTTGAAGCTATCGGATATAAGCAAGGGAAAGAAGTATCGAGAACGAAAGTAGAAACAACAGGGAATCCTTCACAATTAAATTTAATAGCAGATAGAAGCGCCCTAAATGGAGACGGCCGTGACGCGATGCCCATTACAGTAGAGGTATTAGATACAAAAGGCAGGCATGTGCCGACAGCTAATATTCCAATTGAGTTCGAAATAAGTGGACCAGGAAGAATTATTGGATTAGGAAATGGAAACCCGAATTCTCATGAACCCGAGAAAGGTACAAAACGGAGTTTATTCAATGGCTTGGCACAAGTCATCATACAAAGTGATGAGAATTCGTCGGGTGAAATAATCTTAACCGGAAAATCTTCGAATGTTAAACCCTTTACTATAAAGATAAAAGTGAATAAATCGGAGCAGATACCATCTGTTGCAACAGTATTTCCTGATTTAGTTCTTGACAAGTGGTTAGCCTCACCGGTATTTCTATCTAAACCCGATGCAACCATTGAAATAGCAGATAATGACATGAATAGTTGGGAGGCAATCAGACCCGGCCAACCTACCGAGATGAAAGATAATGGGTACATAATGTATCGTACAAATTTCATTCCTTATTCAAATCAACAGGGTAAAGAAGGAAATATTGTAATTAAAAAGCTAACAGGTAAGGCGCAAATCTGGCTCGATAGTGAATTGATCGCTACAAAAAACGAGGATGAAAGTAAAGATCTAGATATACCGTTTAAACCAAAATCGCAAAAACAGACTTTAAATATTATTATTGAAGCCTCGAAAGGAGATAAAGTCGGTCTTGGTGGTATGGTGACTGTTTCTGATTAAAGCTTATAATTATAAAATATATCGTAATGAAAATATACTCAAATATACTGACCTGCTTCATTCTATCGTGTTTTTGTTTATCTGCAACGGCCAAAGAGAAGCCATACAAACTATGGTACGACAAGCCGGCATCACGGTGGGAAGCATGTGTACCATTAGGCAATGGTCGCTTAGGTGCAATGCCTGATGGAGGTGTTTCGCACGAAAAGATTGTATTGAACGATATCACCTTATGGTCGGGCAGCCCTCAGAATGCTGATAATCCGGAGGCGTTTAAACATCTGCCTACAATACAGAAACTACTACTGGAAGGTAAAAATATATCGGCGCAAGAGGTGATGGGTAAAAACTTTATTTGTCTTGGAAAGGGATCAGGCTTGGGCAATGGGGCTAATGTTCCTTATGGCTCATTTCAATTAGTGGGAGATTTGTTGATTGATTATAATTATGGAATAGACTCATCCAAAATACAAGTGCAAAACTATTATAGAGATTTGGTATTGGATGATGCGATTGCCAAAACAGAATTCTCGATTGATGATACCAAATATACTCGCGAATATTTCGCCAGCTTCGACAATGATGTTATTATCATACATTATACGGCTAACGGCAAAAATAAAATTAATTTCTCGGCATCTCTCGACCGCCCCGAAAATTTCGCAGTAAAGACTGAAGACAATCAATTACAAATGTCGGGACAGCTAAACAATGGTGTCGATGGAAATGGAATGAAATATATCACCCGCCTTGAGATTAAACCTAAAGGGGGCAGAGTAATAGCGAAAGATAAATCGTTGCAAGTAGAAAATGCCGATGAAGCAACAATCTATATTTCCATTGCTACTGATTATAAAAACCCGTCCTATTTGGAATCTTCGCAGAAAAAGTTAGAGATTGCCCAAAAAGTAGACTATAATAGAGAAAAGATAGAACATACTAAAAACTTCCAGACATTATTCGGTAGAGCAGACATCAATATAGGGGGTATAGACAAATATGATCTGCCGACCGATAAACGATTAGAGGCATTTGCTACCAGTCCAAATGATAATGGATTAATTTCTCTTTATTTTCAATACGGCAGGTACCTCATGATTTCGAGCACAAGACCAGGGCTTTTACCCCCTAATCTGCAAGGACTATGGGCTAACGAAATAAATACACCATGGAACGGTGATTATCATTTGAACATCAATATCCAAATGAACCACTTTCCTCTTAATGTGACTAATCTGGGGGCTTTAAACGGACCATTTTTCGACTTGGTGAAAAGCATTGTGCCCTCCGGCGAAAAAACAGCAAAAGCCTATTACTCAGGCGACGGTTGGGTAGCACATGTTATTACAAATATATGGGGATATACATCTCCCGGTGAAGAGTATACATGGGGTTCATTTAATTCGGGATCGGCATGGCTATGCCAAATGCTTTGGAATCATTACGAATATACAAAAGACAAAGAGTATTTGAAGAAATTATATCCAATCATCAAAGGCTCTGCTGAATTCTATCTCAGCACAATGATCAAAGAACCCTCTCATGGATGGCTCGTAACAGCACCATCCAGTTCTCCCGAAAATGCTTTCATAATGCCAACCGGACAGCAGGCACATGTATGTATGGGCCCAACTATGGATAACCAGATAGTGAGATACTTATTTTCTAAGACGATAGAGGCTTCCACTGAGCTCAACAAAGATGAGAAGCTTCGCAAAAAGCTGAAAGATGCCATTGTTTTACTCCCTCCTAACCAAATTGGAAAAGACGGGCGATTACTGGAGTGGCTCGAAGAATATAAGGAAGTAGAACCTAAACATCGTCATATTTCGCATCTTTGGGGACTCTATCCCGGTGATGAGATAAATTCATCTACACCCGAACTTCAAAATGCTGCGCGAGCAACTATAAACGGCAGAGGCGAGGATGGCACAGGGTGGTCTTTGGCATGGAGGATGAATTTCTGGGCACGGTTGGGCAATGGCGAAAGAGCATTCGCTTCTCTGCAAAAGCTATTGAGTCCAACTCAGAGTAATTCAATATCGATGAATAGTTCAAGTGGAACGTATGATAATCTGTTTTGTGCCCACCCACCCTTCCAGATCGATGGAAATTTTGGTGGTACAGCAGGTATTGCAGAGATGCTTGTGCAAAGCCATCAGGGTTATATTGAGCTACTACCGGCTTTACCAAAAGGTTGGAAAGATGGAAATTTCTCAGGATTATGTGTGCGCGGAAATGGAGAGATCGATCTGGATTGGACTGATTCAAAACCAAACAAAATGAATATAAAAGCTCATTCGAAAAGTGAATTTAAAATAAAAATACCTGCTGGCATCTCCAAAACTGAAATAACAAAAAAAGGGAAAACAGAATTGGTAAATACCAACGATGAATTTATGATAATCCCTGTAGAAAAGGATGAGATTGTAAGTATTCAATTTATTTAAATCTGCATAATAAAAATGGAAAAAGGAGGTAATTAATTACCTCCTTTTTTTTATAATATTGCAAATTCCCGTTCTATTATTTTATACCGCCATACGCAGCAAAGCAAAGATTCTTATGCAAAACTTCGACTTTTCTAAAGCCTGTATTCTTCATCAGATCAAGCTGGAAATTCAAAGATCGTGGCGAATCCTCTATCTCGATATATTCTAAAACTTTATTTTTGTATTCCTCTCCGCCAATTTCGATTAAGTAATCACTATATTTTTCCCATATATAAGCTGTCAGAACATCAGAATCCTGAACTATAAGATCAGAGATCATCAAACATCCTCCCGGTTTCAACAAACGGTGTAGTTTCGAAAACGTAAAAAGCCAATCCGACTCGTCCCTAAGATGATGCAAAACTGCTCCTGCAAGAATAATATCATAGTGTTTGACAGGCAATTCAACTTTACGAAGGTCACCCTGAACGATTTCAACAGTACCTTTTGTTTCAGCCGAAACTCTTTCTTGTGCCTTTTCCAACATAGGCAGACTTAAATCTAAAAGCGTACAATTTAGATCGGGTAATTTAGAAAGCATCTTTAGTGTGTAGTTTCCGGCACCACACCCGACATCTAAAAGATTTTCGGCCTGAGGCCTTAGCCTTTTTGCCGATTCTGTAATTAATTCGAGTGAAATATTTGCATCAATAGTCGAAACTTGCCCGGTTTCGAGATTGGAGAATCTCTCAACATCTTTGTCGAACCTCTTCCTTATGTCTTCTATCGTAGATTTGTTGTCCATATACTGCAAAGATACCTAATTATAATTGTATATAAAGTGTCTAAATGCTGCTTTATTAGCAAAATATTTATCAAATTCCGTTCTTTAACTCTTTCGTAAAAATATCTTGCAACACCTTTAGCTCCTCGGTATAAATAGTCTTCTTTCTCTGTGCAAAATATAAAGTATTCTCCAATGGCTTATTACCCTCCCACACAATTTGAATATCACCGTTTTCAATTTGTTTTCTGCACAGGAAATCAGGTACAACAGCAAAGCCTTCCCGACCGGAGATACATCGAATAATAGAACTCATATTAGGCACTATAAAGTTCGGTTTAAAATCAGGTCTTTTATTGAAGTTCTGCATCCAGAAGTTTCGCAAATGCTCCATATCGCCCGTAGTGCCAAACCACTGCTGCTTATTAAGCCAATCCTCGCAATCTTCCACATTAGATATAAGTATATCACTAAACCCAGACACATCGTTTTCAGAGCCTGCAATCACAATAATACGTTCTTTTGAAAAGGGTGTAAATAAAATATTCAGTGCATCATCCTTTTGTGGTGTAATAACAAAGTCGAGAAGCCCTTTGTCAAGATCATTCAACATATCGGAATAATCGCCAAATTTGGAAATAAGATTAAAAGGCAGCTTACTTATATAAGGTTCGAGAACAAACTGAAATGTCTCGAAACACATTCCTATACTTATCCCTGTTTTATTAGCATCGCAATTACGAGAAAAATGCCTCTCGATAGTTTCCAGTTTTTTTATTTCGTCCACAACCGAATTGTATAACATTTTACCATGTTCGGTTGGCAGCATTTTACGCGTACCTCTATCGAAAAGCTTGTTTCCTACATGCGCTTCTAACGAATTTAGATGAAGACTGACTCCCGGTTGAGATATATAAAGTTTGTTTGCAGCAGACGTTAAAGACCCTGTTTCGTATATTGTTTTGAAGGTTCTGAACCATTCTAGATTTATCATAAAAACATACATATAATTATTATGATACAAATATATGATTTATATTATTTTATTTATCAAATATAAACCGTTAATTTTGTGCTATTATAATTAAAAAATAAAGAATCATTTATGAAAAAGATATTTATAATCAATGGAGGTCAGCACTTTGCACACTCCGGTGGTACATTTAATGCGACACTAACCAACTGGACTGCGGAGTTCTTCAAGAATGAACTGTCGGCCGAAGTTAAGATAACTAACATCAATGAGCCTTACATACCCGAAGAAGAAGTAAAAAACTTTGTGTGGGCAGATCTAATCATCTATCACACCCCTGTTTGGTGGTTTCACCTACCTTATAAACTAAAAGAATACATTGACCTTGTTTTCACAGCAGGACACAAAGCCGGTATTTATGTGAGTGACGGTAGAAGCCGACACAACGATAGCCCTAAATTGCATTATGGAACAGGAGGTTCATTACACGGACGAAAATACATGCTTACTACAAGTTGGAATGCGCCTATAGAGGCATTTACTGTGCCGGGCGAATTCTTCGACGAACATAGTGTAGATAATGTAATGATGGGTGTCCATAAGATGAATCAATTCACTGGTCTATCAAAGGTTGAAGGTTTTAACTTTCACGAAATGGAAAAAGATGTTACTCCCGAAAAGATAGAACAAGATAAAAAGGAGTATATTGAACATCTTAACATTATTTCAAAATCATTATAAACAGATTTCTAAGTAAAAGTTTAACTTTGGGTAATAACCTGATAAAAAGAAGAATATGAAAGAGTTTATTTTAAATAATGGCATAAAGATTCCGGCAGTGGGAGTCGGTGTATTCAGAGTAGAAGATGCTAATATAGCATACCAAACTGTCAAAACAGCATTATCTGTCGGATACAGACATATAGATACTGCAATGATATATGGCAATGAAGAAGCAGTAGGCAAAGCAATAAAAGATTCGGGCATTCCCCGCCAAGAGATATTCCTGACTACTAAACTTTGGAATGACGATCAGCGCTCCGGTAAAGTACAGGAAGCTATCGATGCCAGTTTGAAAAGACTAGGTACCGACTATATCGATCTGTACCTCGTTCACTGGCCTGTGAAAGAGAGTTATGTAAGTATCTGGAAAAAGATGGAAGAGGTCTACAAAAGCGGTAAGGCAAAAGCGATTGGTGTAAGCAATTACAATACACATCACTTGGATGATTTATTGAAAGAAGCCGAAATCGTTCCCGCTGTAAACCAAATAGAATGCTATCCTTATCTCACACAAGAGTCTGTGGTGAAATACTGCAAAGAAAAAGGTATCCATCCTCAAGCATGGGGACCTTTGGGCGCAGGCCAATCGGATGTTTTATCTAATCCTGTTGTAGTAGAAATAGCAAAGAAACATGGAAAATCGCCGGCACAAGTTGTACTTCGCTGGAATGTGGAGCGTGGTGTTATAGTGATACCTAAGTCGGTACACGAAGCAAGATTGATAGAAAATCTTAGCATCGACAATTTCAAACTAACAGATGAAGAAGCTAAACAGATAAATGCTTTAAATAAGAACTTACGCTTGGGAGCCGATCCCGAGACTTTCAACTTTTAAGTATATTTCTTATTCGGAATAGTCCGAAATAATTTAGGTCGTAAAGTAATACTTTACGACCTAACTATTTAAATACCTCTCTTGATTTAGCGTGAGTTCGATATAGCTAATATTGAATTTGTCATCCCGAACTGAAAGGAGGGATCTGTTATTCTATAACAAGAAATGGTCAAGATCCCTTACTACATATCGGGATGACAGAAGAAACGAAAGATAGATCGAGACTCATAACTATAATTATATTATGTTTATTTCAAGCTCACATTAATTTAGAAAATGACAGTTGCCATTATCGGGAAATGATCAGAAGGAAAACGCCCATATTGTGACTCGTTTAGCGTTGCATATCTGCTAACCGTAATCCCCTTAGTAACCCAAATATAATCGATACGATCTTTCATATTGGGTTCCATCTTAAATTGGCTCACAGTACCCAATGTGCCGTAAGGAGGAGTTTTAGTTATTTCGCGCGAGTCCAGAACAAAATCTGCTCCTTTTATTATTTGGATAGGTTCATCAAAAGGCTTGGAATTAAAGTCGCCCACACAGATAGTCGGAATATTCCCTGCAATTGCCTTTATTTTATCAATAAGCAACTTTGCAGATTCACGACGAGCCTCAACTCCCTGATGGTCGAAATGCAAACTAAAGAAATAAAATTCTTTACCGCTGCTTTTTTCTTTCAGTTTTGCCCACGAACAAATGCGACGATGTTTCACTGCATCCCAACCATAAGACGGGACATCGGGTGTTTGCGAAAACCAAAAATCTCCCTTATCTAAAAGTTCGAACCGCTCCTTTTTATAGAACACAGCAGAATGTTCGCCCGCTTCTTTTCCGTCGTCACGACCACCACCGACATAAGCATAAGTATCGCTTTCTGCAATCGCTTTTATCTGATTAATTAAACCTTCCTGAGTACCAAATACATCGAAATCGTGAAACTGAATAAGTGAGGTAACCATATCCTTACGATTAGACCATGTATCTATACCATCTCCGGGATTATCGTAACGAAGATTAAAACTAGCTACATTCATTTTTACTTTCTGCTGTGCGGATAAAGATCCGCACACAGAAAATAAAGAGATTAAAAGAATAATTACATTTTTCATAGTGTATATTATTATTTACCAACCTGTATTTTGAGGTTTCAGGTTAGGATTCATTAATATTGCGGATTCTGGAACAGGGTATAGATAGAACTTGTTATTCCATTTACGAGGAAGATTGTTCAGCCATGTTAATTCCCCACTAGTTCCATTTTTAAGTTGCTGTGGATTCACTTTACCACCCTTGTTCGGGTCGACATTCACATAAGTAACACCTTTGATCGGATCTTTAACAGGATCCTGATAGGTGAAGCAAACATCCAGGATTCCATCATTATTCAAATCCATAGGTACTTCTGTAGCCGGAACATAGAAACCGTTCCAATCCATTTCTATCAATTTTCCCTTGTTCCATCGTATAATATCGGGGAAGCGCAGACCCTCGAATACAAGTTCGATAGAACGTTCTCTTCTTATCTCCAATAAAGTAGGATCAGATATTTCGGGGAAATAACTAGCTTGAAAATAAGCATCGATAGTTGTTGGCTTGGCATTCAATCCACCTGTAATACCAGCCCTTGCCCGTAAGGCTCCAACAGTCTTTTCCCAATCCGAATTGGTAAGTGTACCCAGTTCAGCTTTAGCTTCAGCGTAATTCAACAGCACTTCAGCATAACGTATCAAAGGGATTGTGTTATCATTATTAGAACCACTATCATAATATACATCGTCCAGACAGAACTTAATCGGTTGATAACCTGTATAGGTGTACGAGAATATAGGAGGTGCGGCAACAGCAACCCCACCGTCTATTCTTTGATATCCGGGAGTGCGAATTGTTTGTTCAAGGCGTTTATCCCTATTCTTCACCTCATCTGAGAACGCCATTGTTTTATAACCCGGATTACCTGTAAATGCCGTTCCATCTAAATTTAAATAAGTATTCACAAAAACACGACTCAAACTGATACGTGATCCATAAGTAGAACTTGTCCACCACCAGTTAGCATCATTCAATACACTTTGCGATTTATCGCATACAGAAGCAAGTATCACTTCGGACTGGATTGCTTTCTGGCTTGTAAATAATTCACGATAGGCTTTAGATATACCGGAAGCAGTATATACAGTATATTTAAATTTAGCATCGGTCATTAATTGGTTTGCAGCATCGACAGATTCTTTTAGCCATTCATCAGCAGTTGACGACAGATTATACTCTGTATGATATTTTCTGAAAGTACCCTCAAACAAACAGACTCTAGATTTAAAAGCATATACAACTGCTTTAGTTATCAGCGAAGATGTCGGATCGGTATCCATAATAATATGTTTACTCGCATAATCCAGATCGCTCAAAACCGAATCCATCACTAAGGTTCTGGAATCACGTTCCGAATACAGATCGGGATCTTCTGTTTCCATCGCTTTATTAATCCATGGAACATCGCCATAACGCTTCACCTTATCGAAATAATAGTAAGCACGAAAGAAACGGGCTATTCCTATATAATTCTGTTTCACAGCATCCGGCAAAGAGGGGCTATTGCAGTTCCCGATAAAATAATTGATATTACGCAACCTCTGCCAATCTTGCCAGTCCCAACCAATATCGCTTCGCTGTGAGCTATATGCGCCTTCGCGAATAAAGTCGGGAACCTGAGTTCTTACCGAATAATCACACATATTATCCATTTGAGTAGCCGCAGATGCACTCGGCAAAATATTGTAGAATGAATAAGTGTATAACTTCAATCCATCTTCACTGTTAAAAACAGGTTCTTTTGTAACATTCGATTTAGGATTTTCGTCCAAATTACACGAAATGAAGCCACAAATCATCAATAATGCAAATATTATCTTTTTCATATACATATTTATTTTAAAATGTAAGAGACAGACCAAACGTAACACTCTTCAGCAAAGGATAATTCCATCCATTACCACTTGTACCACTTGTTAAATCTCTATCCGATCCATCGATTGAACTTACATCCATATTATCGGTATGCTTATACAAAGGCGACCAGCACCATAAGTTTTCACCGGTAAGATAGATGCGTGCATTCTGCATTTTTATCCTCGAAATAAATTTCTGTGGCAAATTATATCCGATCTGAATATTTTTGAGACGCAAATAAGCCACACTTTGCAGATACTTTGTCTGAGGCTGGCGCAAAGTTCCCGATCCGTTCTGAGCAATGTAGCCACGATAGCGAGGGAAATAAGCATCGGGATTGTCCTCTGTCCATATATTACCAAGCTGAGATTTAGGCATATCATTATACGGGCGATTGTACTGCCCCCAGAACAGTCCGGCTTCTGGACCGGGATACCAGTCTTGTTTTCCTACACCTTGAAAGAACGTAGAGAACGAAAAGTTATTCCACTCGGCATTCAACATGAAATTATAGACATAACGAGGTTCGGTATTACCAATAACTTTTTTGTCACCCGGGTCATCCACAGTATTCTTTCCATAGTCTATAACTCCATCACCATCAAGATCTTTGAACTTAATGTCTCCCGGTAGCCATTTACCACTCGTGCTCGATTTGAAAAGAGATTGGTCTGCATGGTTTGCAATGTCTGCTTCCGATGTAAAGAAACCTTCGGTCACATACCCCCATATTTCGCCGACCCTCTGTCCTTCATAATATATACCATCTCCCAATTTTCTTTCGGGATTATTATACTTATCGATTGTAGACCTTGCATCAGCTAGAGATGCACGTATCTCATATCGGAATGGCTTGTTGGCCAATGTAAACTTATCGTTCCACGCTACGGATATTTCATATCCCTGCGTCGTCATATCGGCATTATTTCCATAGGGTACCTCTTCTCCGAAAACATCGGGTAATGTCATACCGGGAGTAAACATATCTGTTGTTTTACGAATATAATAGTCGGCTGTTAGGCGCAAGCGTCCTCCCAATGAGCCAAAATCGAGACCAAAATTGGATGTTGTCGCTGTTTCCCATGTCAGACCTAATGGAAGTACCTTTGGATTACTTATCGCCTGAGGACGTCCGCCATTTAATATCCTGCCTGATTGTGCTATATTCAATAATTCCAAGAATCTAAATGGAGGAATATTACCATTACCCAATGATCCATAAGAAGCACGAATTTTCAGATCCGATAGAACCTGATCGTTAACTTGCCAGAAAGGTTCTTCCGATATACGCCATCCGGCAGAAACGGAAGGGAAAAATCCGTATTGTTCATCAGTTGGGAACTTAGAAGAACCATCCAAACGACCGTTCACTTCCAACAGATAACGGTTATCAAAGACATAATTCGCACGGAAAAAACCTCCTGCTATCTTCCACTTCTGATAATCACCTGATGTAGTAGTAAGACTACCCAATGCTAGATTCAAATCATCAGCATCACTATAAATCAAGCCATTTCGCTGAATATTAGCTCTATTGAATGTACTCTCCTCATAGTTGAAACCAACCATTCCTTTCAAATAATGCTTTTTAGCAAAAGTATTCTCATACTCACTATAAATATTAGATGCCAAATAATTGGTCGTTCTGTTTATCAATTCAATATCATTGGTACTGCTACCCACATATTCTATTACTCCCGGTTTGCGGCTGAAAGGAACCGGAACACGTATTCGTTTACGATCGTCATCTTTATTCTGAAATGTAAAATCACCTTTTACACGAAACTTGTTTTCAAGGAAAGTTGCTGTAAAACTAGTCGTATTTCTCACTATGCGTCTTTCCGTATCCTGCCCGTTTTTCCCATACCAGAAATCACCAACTGTGTATGCAGCACTATGTGTCAATGTCCCGTCGGGGTTAAACATAGGAGAAAGAGGATGCCCCTCATCGGCTATATTTCTCCAAATACTACCACCTTCACCCACATTAAGCGGATTATGATATTTCATCAATGAGTATTCGATATTATTATCGACCTTCAACCAATTAAAAACCTGGACAGAACCTTTAGCACGTAAATTATACATACTATAGTCATCCGTATTATATCGGAATATACCGTCCTGACCATAATATCGACCTGTAACATAATAACTAGCCTTACCACTACTGCCTGTAACCGTTAAGTTATGATCGTTGGCGAAGGTGTTGTTTTTATATAGTTCTTTATACCAGTCTGTACTACCATAGTAAACATAATCGCCATTGGAATTAACTTCCACATCAGGAAGACCCGATTGGGTAGATCTGCGTTGAAGCTCTTTCAAGTAATCGTCTGAAAACTTCAAGGTTTTATTTACATTCTGTGGGGTTTGCGAATAGTCATTCCATGCACTCCACGAATCGTTGAAATAATTGGCAAACGTATATCCATCGGTAACCAAATCGGGGACTATAACCGGTCTTTTTATAGAAGCATTACCCGAATAAGTAATAGATACTTTGTCTTTAGCAGGGTCTTTAGTGGTAATGAGTACCACTCCAAATGATCCCCGCGCACCATAGATAGCAGCAGAAGCGGCATCCTTCAAAACAGTTACACTGGCAATGTCATTGGGATTAAGCATAGATGGCTCTCCCTCTACCCCATCGATAAGTACAAGAGCACTCCCCTCTTGCCCGATAGAGGTTTTACCACGAATATTATACGATGCCGTAGTACCGGGCTTACCATCCGTTAATGAAATATTAAGATTGGGAATTGCCCCCTCTAATGCCTGTGTAACATTGGGAACATTCCGGTTTTCAAAAATCTCGCTAGTTATTTGATCAACAGCTCCTGTTAGATTTGCCTTTTTCTGTGTTCCATACCCAACAACTACCACCTCGTCCATAATATTCTGGGTTTCGGTGAGAACAATGTTGATCTCTTTATCTATTGAGGCTAAATGAACCTCTCTAGTATTAAAACCAATATAGGAGCAAACCAAGACGTCTCCCTTCTTTGCATTGAGCGAAAAATGTCCTTCGATATCAGTCATCGTACCGGTAGTTGTTCCTCTTATCGATACCGAAGCACCAATAAGGGGTTCTCCATCTGTACCCAACACTACTCCTTTAACGGGGGTAGATTGTACAACTTCCTGAGGAGCGATAACAGGGCTTTCATTTTTCTTTGTAATTATAATTTGTTTTCCATTTATATGGTAAGCAAGATTTTGTGAATCGAGTGTGTTGGTAAGAATAGTTTCGACACTCTCGTTCGTAGTATTCACAGAGACTCGCTTGTCGCTGACCAGATTTTGTTTATACAGAAAAATGTAATCTGTGGATTTCTCTATCTCAGTAAATAATGTCTCCAGGCTGACATTTTTTAACTGCAAAGAAATACTTGTTGTCTGAGCCACTGCGTTATGTGCTTGCAAGCTACACATGTAGCCGAGAAGTAACAAGAGCGAACAGACCCTTTTCATTCGTAATAAGATACGATTCTCCGATTTTTCGACCGGCATCATTACCTTGTCTTCCATAAGTTTAAGTGTTTGTTTGTTAGAAATTAGTACATTAAATACGGTGTTTTTTAGCAATGCAAAATTCTTTTTTTATTATTAAGTAGAGGTTACACAATAATTAAAAAATTGAGCTATTCTATTAACACATCGTAACAATAAGGATATCTTCTTATTGGTAAAAATGATACAATTATGTACTGATTATTATCAGTATCAGATCGTTAACAACTATTTTTTATTTGTCAATCCAGACAATGCTACGGAGGATAAGTAAGTACTTCGTTATTTTTCATAAATTAAAGATTTAAGGTTTAAGATTAAGATTAGTCATTTAATGTATATCGTATTGCCATTTCTAGTGTAAGACAATGGCGTACTTAAGGATATGTTGTTGAGTATTGTCTCTATTGAATCGTTCAGATTAATTTTGCCTTTATAAACCTCATTTGAAAGCCTGTTGCTGAATCTTATATCAAGTTTGTAATAACGAGAGAGGTTATTAAGTATAGTACTCAAGTGGTCACCCTTCAATTTCATAATTCCGTCTATCCAAGAGATATAGAACGATACATCCACATCCTTCAATTCTGTCTTACCATCTTTATAAAAAAGACCCTGATTAGGCTTCAACAATCTTTTGTTTTCTGATGAAGCGACTTCTACACTCCCTTCTACCAATACGACAGAACCTTCTGCATCGGCACTGTATGCATTGATATTGAACTTAGTGCCAAATACAGCGACATCGAGCAATTTGGTATGAACAAAAAAAGGTTTTGTATCATCCGATGCAATTTCCAGATACGCTTCTCCATCTATATAAATATCCCTTGAGGTACTACTAAATTGTTTGGGATATATTATCTTAGAACCTGAGTTCACTTTTATCAATGATCCGTCGCTAAAGCGGATGCTCGTTCGTTTACCGTTTGGCACAACTACTTGTAAATACTCATTTTCAATATCAGACGATTCGATTTTTTCGTCACCCCTGATTATTACGCCACCATCTTCCTTTTGCTCTATTGTTTCATTATTATCGATATAAGTATTCGACTTACCATTCACTATATGCACTTCATCCATATCTACATTCATCTGATCTAAAAGAGAAAATATTTCAATTTTTGCCTCTTTCGGTTTATCTGTATTTGAATATGGTATAGTGAAAAGGAATACAGCGATACTAGCAGCCACAAGTGAAGTTACAAATAGCATTCGCTTCTTCTTTTTATTTCTTTGTCTTATTTGATGAAGTAAATCCGTCAGATCTTCTTCTATTTGCCCTTCTTCTATTTTTTCTTCTTCAATTGTAAAATATCGTAATAATAATATTGCATCTTTTACTAACGCTTCTTTATCGGGAAAAGAGGCTATGATACTCTCTATTTCTCTCTGGTTATTTTTTTTGACTAATTCAACAAATTCAGAATCGAAAATAAAGTCATTAATACTGTTATATTTGGAGTAATCTTTCATATTTAGATAATCTACTTTATATACTAATACAAGGAAAGACTGATTTTGTAATCAGCCTTTCCTCCTTATTTTTAATTTTCTTAAAGTATTATTAGAAATCAATTGGCAATAAGACCATAATAGAGAGTAAACTCATATAATTCGAATCATTATCACGCATCTTCTTCATAGCCCTATGTATAAGATTTCGTGCAGCCTGATCCGACAAATTCATTATCCGTGATATCTCCTCATACTCCATTTGGTGCAAGAATCTCAAATAGATAATCTCTTTTTGTCGTGGCGTCAGGAGTTTTAGCAAGCTATCCAATTTTATTTTTATAGCTTCCTGCTCCTCTTTATCTTCCATTGCTACGTTATTTATAGAATATTTCAGATGGAACTCTTCGCCCTGTTCAAGGCAAAGTTGCCTTTGTTGAATCTTCTGATAATTGATGAATGAGTTTCTCATAGAGGCATATAAATAAGCACGAAGCGTGGCAGGATCTTTCACAAGTTTGGGTCCCGAATAAAGCTTTAAGAATAATTCCTGAATTGTATCCCGTATCTGTTGATCTTCTATTCCAAAACTAATACCATACGAATACAATGACTTATAGCTTAATCTGTATAAAGATGAAAAAGCTTTTTTGTCGCCCTCTAAATACGCAAACCATAAAGCTGAATATTCATTCATATTATGGATATCATTACTCATAAAAATGTGCTGTTTTGGTATTAGCTCTATAACAAATATAAACATTTACAATTAGTCGGTAAAATATCTATATCAAAAACAAGGTCTATCAAGATAACCCTTATTCTAAAATCATATAATGCTATTTTTCAGGTGAATAAACTACTACATATAATTATGGTGTTTCACCACAAGGTAAAACACCATAAATGTAATAATAATATTGTTGCTTCGTTATTTATTTTCTTTGTCTAAATGAGATCTTAGACCTTTATAATTTACCAACTGAGGATTCCAAATTATTTACCAAACAAAGTCTCCATAAATTCGCGACCTTTCAGTAAGCCATAGGCACCCTTAGGCGATTCGAACTCATCATATACCTGCACATCATCAGCCTTACCATTTGAACGGTAAATCAAAAATGGTATAGGTTTATTAGTATGTGTTCTCAGGGCACAAGGTGTCGGATGATCGGGTAGAATTGCAATTGTTACAGGCTCATCCCAATCTTTAGTCACCTCATATATCGTACGCACTACGCGATTGTCGAGATATTCTATTGTTTTTGTTTTTAATTCTACATTACCATCATGTCCAGCTTCGTCGCTTGCTTCGATATGCAGGTAAACAAAATCATCATTCTTAAGAGCTTCAATAGCAGCTTCTGCTTTTCCTTCGTAGTTGGTATCATAAAGACCTGTTGCGCCTTCTACATGTATCACTTTCAATCCGGCATATACACCGATACCCATTATAAGATCGACAGCCGATATTACAGAACCACTATTGATACCGAATAGCTCTTGTAATGTTTCCATTTGCGGACGATAGCCCGGAGACCAAGGCCATATACTATTCGCAGGGTCTTTACCTTCTGCAATACGCTTCTTGTTTATAGGATGATCTTTTAAAAGCTCTTGTGATTTTAAAATAGCTTTATTCAGAAAATCAGCAGATTCCTGTGCTTCGGCTGACACTGCTTTGATCATTACCTTCTCGAATGGAGTTCCGATAACATCGTGAGGAGGGGTACAATCTAAATCTTTATTTCCACCCTTCAGCTTCAGTAAATGACGGTATGATACTCCCGGATAGAAGCTCAATTTATCATCGCCCAGTTCTTTATCGAGAAAGCGAATTAGTTCTGCAGCTTCTTCGCTTGAAATATGTCCTGCCGAATGGTTTTTTATTTTCCCATCTTCAATGCAGATCAAATTACAGCGCATAGCCATTTCTCGGGGAAGAATGTCAATGCCCATACTTGCTGCTTCGAGTGAACCTCTACCTTCAAATACTTTGGGTACGTCATAACCCAACACCGAAAGATTTGCAATCTCGCTGCCCGGTTTAAATCCCGCAGGAATTGTATCTAATTCACCACTCATACCCTTAGCTGCAAGCAAATCAATGTAAGGTTTGTGCGCAGCTTGTAACGGAGTTTTATTTCCTAATGAGGCAATCGGCTCATCAGCCATTCCATCTCCTAAAATTATAATTGTTTTCATTCTAAATATAGCCCCTCCTAACCTCCCCATAGGGAGGAATTATATTTCTCCACTATGAGTCAAATATTGAGAGTTTGTTTTAATTGTTATTCTATTATGTATTATGCGTTAGCCTAAGCCCCTCTTTTGGAGGGGTTGGGGAGGCTAGCGTATATTAGCAATGCTGATAATATCTGAGAAAACACCTGCCGCCGTAACTGTTGCTCCGGCACCATATCCTTTTATTATCATCGGATATTCATTATAACGTTCGGTGGTAATCTGGATTATATTGTTGCTTCCTTCAAGATCGTAAAACGGATGATTTTGTCCTACTTCCTGAAGTCCTACTTCACATTGTCCGTTTTCGTATTTAGCTACAAAGCGGAGGCGCTTATCTTCACTTTCCAGTTTTTGGCGACGCTCTTCAAAGCTTGTATCCAGTTCGTTGATAGTCTCCCAGAATTCTTCTATCGAGCCATCGAAGTATTTTTGAGGAACAAAAAGATTCTTTTTCACATCGGCTTGTTCTACTCTGTAACCTGCTTCACGGGTAAGAATAACCAACTTGCGAACAACATCCATTCCGCTGAGGTCGATACGAGGATCAGGTTCAGCAAAACCCTTTTCTTTAGCCAGATAGATAGTTTTACTAAATGGAATATCCTTACTCATCGTGTTGAATATAAAATTGAGTGTACCCGAAAGCACAGCTTCTATTTTTATAATCTTATCACCCGAGTTGGTCAACGAATTCATTGTATTGATAACAGGTAGCCCTGCTCCCACATTAGTTTCGAATAAAAATTTGATATTTCGCTCGCGGGCTATATTCTTAAGATTTATATAGTTCTCGTAACTGGACGATGCAGCGACTTTATTGGCGGTCACCACGGAAATATTATGAGTCATCAGATCGGAATAGATACTTGCCACAGAATCACTTGCCGTACAATCAACAAATACAGCATTGAAGATATTCATCTCAATAATGCGCTCACATAGAATATCAGGCGAACTGGCGATTCCCTCGTTATCTAAGTCACTTCTATAAGTATCCAGATTAATTCCTTCGCGACAAAGTAATGCTTTACGCCCCCTTGCAACGCCTACCACATTTAGCTTCAGCGAATATTGTTTTATAAGTTTGGGCTGCTGTTGTTTTATCTGCTCTATCAAGTTACTGCCAACAGTACCTATTCCTGTAATGAAAAGGTTCAATACTTTATATTCGGATAGGAAGAACGAATCGTGAATGGAATTCAATGCTTTGCGTAAATATTTCTTTTTTATTACAAAAGAGATATTTACCTCAGATGCTCCTTGTGCACAGGCAATAACGCTGATCCCACTTTTCCCAAGAGTTTCGAACAATCTGCCCGCAATACCGGGAGTATATTTCATATTTTCGCCTACTATGGCAACTGTTGCCAAGTCTTGCTCTAGTTGCACTCTATTTATACTGCCTAATGAAATTTCGTGCGCAAACTCTTCTTCGAGCGCGTGTACCGCAGGTTGAGCATCGGCAGAACCGACTCCGATAGAAGTACTGTTCTCTGAAGATGCTTGCGATACAAGAAATACACTAATTCCATTTTTAGCCAGTGCCTTGAATATACGGTAATTGACTCCGATAATACCTACCATACCCAAACCAAGTACAGTGATAAGGCAAGTGTCATCGATAGATGATATCCCTGTAATCAGAGCTTTACCTTTTTGCTCTCCGCCATCGTGAGAGATATAGGTGCCCGGTGCATCCGGATTGAATGTATTTTTTATTCGAATAGGTATATTCTTATGATAAACAGGGAAAAGGGTTGGCGGATAAATGATTTTAGCTCCATAGTTACACAACTCGGTTGCCTCTGTAAATGTTAGCTTGTCAATCACATGAGCACTGCTGATTACATTAGGGTCAGCCGACATAAATCCATCGACATTAGACCAAATCTCTAAAATACGTGCATCAAGTGCCGATGCGAACAGAGATGCAGTATAGTCAGAACCTCCACGACCTAAATTTGTATATTCGTATGTATCCCTACATCTCGATATAAATCCGGCAACTAACACTTTCTGAGTCGAAGATTTAAATGCGGCTTTTATCAATTCGTTCGACAATTCGATGTCGGGGGTATGCTTATTAAATTCTGATGTTGTTTTTATTAGTTTGGTTACATCTAATAACTGGTAGTCGGTAAATACATAACTAATAACAGTAGATGAAAGCCTTTCTCCATAACTCACAATTTTATCAGAAGTCTTGTGCGAAAGGTCATTGATAAGAAACACACCTTTAAATATATTACTCAATTCTTCGAGTAGTAAGTTAACCGATGTGCTCACTTTTGCTTTTGTATGCGCATCGAAGTTAAGCTCATCGAGAATAGTAAGGTGCTCAGATACAATCTCTCTGAATTCTTTTTCGTAAAGAGTATCTCCGGCTGCAGCCAAACAAGAAGTCTTTATTAATTTATCAGTTATGCCTTTGAAAGCTGAAACAACTATCACACTGGGCTCATCTACCGAACTAATTATTTTCTTTACATTGTATATATTGGTTGCAGTTCCGATAGAGGTTCCGCCAAATTTCATTACTTTCATAAGATAAATGTACTAATTATTCTTTAGTGACGTTGTTTTAAGTTTATTAAATTGAGCAGGATTTATAAGTATTCCCTTCGTACCTTTCTTATTAAGAGATGATCCTATTGGTTTTAAATCCGGTGAATTTTTCTTCGCACTAGGTAGTGGACTTCCTGTTATTTTAGCAATTGCCGTAGCTAAAAACATTTCATCAGTATCTCCCAATGGTGCCATATTTTCATAAACTTCAAATCCGTCATCCGGTATAAACCCTGCTGCATATTCTGATTTTCCTAGCGAGTTGTATGTTTGGAAACAGATGGGTTGTAGTCCCCATTTGTTACGTGAATCATTAGGCTCATAGAATGAAAATGATCCTACATTTTTACCGATCGTAGTCTGACCTATCAAAACAACATTCATATATGGCCGTAAACCATTTATAATTAACTCGCTGGCAGACATTGTATTTCTGGTCACAAGCACGTATAGAGTATTGTTTAGTTTATCGCCCAACTTGGGTATCGGATAGGTAGTCCTGTTCGATATGGCGATTTTGTCGGCAAAGTAATTATTAAAAACTTCTTCGCCATAGTTTTCTTGGTAGGCCTGCTGTATTAGGTCATTGTATTTATAATATACATATAATTTGGATATGTCTCTGTTGGGAACTATCGCACTAGCTATATATTTAGAGCTTTCAACATATCCTCCCGGATTATATCGCAAATCTAATATCAAGTCAGTGATACCTGCGCTATAAAAGTTACTAAATTCATCAGCAAGTGCCGTATCATAACTTTTAGTACCGTCGCCTTTATCTTGAGAAAAGAAGTTGTAGATTAAATACCCTATTTTGTGAGAGCCTTTTGTGTAAATATTACTGTAATAAATAGGATTTTCTATATAGTTAGAAGTTACTTCTACTGTGATAGGATTAGATTGATTTACTAAACTGAATGTATAGCTATTTTTATTCTGATATAAGAGTGATGACCAATTGTCTAAGGTAACAGTTGTATTATCGACTTTTTCTATGATATCACCTCTTTTGAGTCCGGACTTCTCGGCTTTCGTATTTTTTTTAATATATAAGACCTCATATATTACTTCTGTACTACCTTCTGCTTTTAAATAAACATTGTAATCGAACCCTAAATCGGAAGATGAGACTCCATTTAATGAATTTACAAGATCTACATAACTTTCCTGTATCCATGAAAAGCGATCGCCTTCGTGTGTTTGCTCATTGAAGGGATATATAAGACCGTCCAAAAAATCGTAAGGGGAAGAGTCGAAGTTTATGTTTTCTTTCGCAGGGAGTTTGTCTCTCCATAAATAGAACGAGTCCATTTTCTCATAGACCCAATTGTTCACATATTGATTATCTGTCTGCTGACCCGATGGCCTGGTTCTACCATTCTCTATGTCATCATCGCTACAAGAACTAAAAAGCACCATGCTTACAAGTGTCAGAAAAAATACCTGAAATATAGCTTTCATAAAAATCAAATTTTAATAAAATTACCACGCATACTACATTCGGGAATATTTTCTGTTATACAGCTATTTTGCAAATGTATGTATTTAATACTTTTTCACAAAATCAATTCCCCTTTACCCTGCCTTATTATTTCGGGCTCTCCGTCAGTACAATCTACTACAGTAGACCCTTCTATTCCACCAAATCCACCGTCGATTACAACATCTACAATATCTTGGTATCTTTCGTAAATCAATTCGGGATCGGTTGTATATTCTATAACCTCATCGTCGTCTTTTATGGAAGTTGTCAGTATAGGATTCCCTAAACTGTGAACAAGTTCACGAATAATATTGTTGTCGGGAACACGTATTCCTACCGTTTTTTTATTCTTGTATATTTTAGGGAGAGTAGAGGTTGTATTAAGAATGAAAGTGAATGCTCCCGGCAGATTTTTTTTCATTGTTTTGAAAGTAGCATTGTCAACCTTGGCATACTCGCTAATATTACTCAGATCGTAACATATAATAGAAAGATTGCTCTTTGCCGGATTTATATTCTTCAATCTGCAAATTTCCTCTACTGCACGTACGTTCATAGCATCGCAACCAATGGCATATACAGTATCCGTCGGGTAGATAATAAGACCGCCATCCTGCAATATTTTGACAATCTTGTCCAATTCTTTCTGATTGGGGTTTTCGGGATATATTTTTACTAACATATAAATGTCTTTGTAAACAAAAAAACAGTTACCGGATATTTTAAATCTCCGATAACTGTTTTGTATTTAGTTTATCTTGTGGCGATTTATTTCTTTTCGATATAATCCGTAACGACAGCAGATGTTAGTCCCATATTGGAGAAGCCTCCATCGTGGAATAAGTTTTGCATCGTTACTTTACGAGTAAGATCAGAGAACATAACAATACAATAGTCAGCACATTCTTCAGCGCTGGCATTGCCTAGAGGAGACATTTTTTCTGCAAAGTCGAAAAATGCACCCATTCCGCCGATACCTTGTCCGGCAGTTGTCATTGTTGGCGATTGAGAGATTGTATTTACACGCACTCCTTTGTCTCTACCGTAAACATATCCGAAGCTACGTCCGATAGATTCAAGCAATGCTTTTGCATCGGCCATATCGTTATATCCTGTAAATGTACGTTGAGCAGCAATATGCGTAAGTGCAAGAATAGATCCGCCATCAGCGATAGCATCCATTTTTTTAGCTACTTGCATCATCTTGTGAAAAGATTGGGCAGAAATATCTAGCGTCTTATCATAGAATCCATAATCAAGATTATCGTAATCTCTTCCTTTACGTACGTTAGGAGACATTCCGATAGAATGAAGAACAAAGTCAATTTTTCCACCAAGGATTTCCATCGACTGTGTAAATACTTGCTCAAGGTCTTCTACTATTGTAGCATCGGCAGCTATTACTTTCACATTAAGTTTTTCGCTTAATGCATTTGTTTCTCCCATTCTTACAGCCATTGGCGTGTTAGACAGAGTTATAGTTGCTCCTTGCTCTACAGCTTTTTCAGCCACTTTCCAAGCGATTGACTTATCGTTCAATGCACCGAAGATGATTCCTCTTTTGCCTTTTAATAAATTATTACTCATTTCTATTATTATTTAAATAGTTATCTTGTTGTTATGGCACAAAAATACTAAAAATGTGCAATAGTTGTTATCTTTTGTTGTAAAAATATCTGCTTATGTCTCTAATCTGTGATTATTTGACCTTTCTTTTCTCGTTTATTGTTCATCATAACCACCAACACAACCGATGCAATAATGAGTACTAATCCTGCGAAGCTATTCCATCCGAATGATTCGTGAAAGTAGAATATGCCCACAATTGTAGCCACCACAGGCTCCATCGAACCGAGAATAGATGTTATAGTAGATCCTGCATATTTTACGGCAGTTATCAATGACAATCCTGATAAGACAGTCGCAAAAAGGACTAAACCGACAATGTTGAGCCATGCATTTCTATCAGGCAGAATCTCGATACCTGTTGTAAATGAAGCATAGATGGAAAACATAAAAGCACCAAATAGCATCACATAGAACATCAAAACTTCAGGTTCGAGTTTCTTAAATACAGGTCTACCAAGATTTACAATGTAGACGGCATAAGTAAATACGGTGATCAACACAATAAATAATCCACGGGTGCTTATGAATCCGTTGTCGCTCCAGCAGAGCAAACCTACTCCAACGAGAGATGTTACGGCCGCAATAAATAAGGTCAGTGACTTCTTCTCCTTATAGAATATAATCATAAGACACGATACAACGATAGGATACAGGAAATGAAGAGTCGTAGATACTCCGCTCGAAATATAAGTATAAGAATATATTAAACCCATTGCTGTAATGGTGTATAACATCCCCATAACAAAGAGTTGGATAGCCGTCTTAGGTGGTATTCTGAAATCTTTTTTTCTAATGAGACAGATTGTGCCTAAAAGAATAGCGGCAAGCAGACTGCGGTAGAATAGAATAGATGGGGTATGTACTCCTGCTTTGAGTAATGGTATAGAAAAGAATGCAATCAAACCGAATGTCCCCGATGATAGCAATGCAAGTATAATACCTTTTGTTTTTTTCATTTATTTTTTTCTAAAAAGTACACAAAGGTAATATAAAGAGACAGTTCAAAGAATGCCTTATAATTAAAATGAATAACAATTAGTATATTTTGGCATCATCAGTCCATATTCCTGTTAGGCTTTATTTAGTATAAAATATATACCTTTGAGCAATAATTTAATAAACGGGCTGATAATGTTCAAAAAGATAAAGTCTTATATGATGCCTCTAGCCATGATTACAGGAGGCTTATTCTACCAATATACGTCATTATTATCTTTTATCACACCGTACCTTATTGCATTAATGCTATTCATTACCTATTGTGGCATTTCACTTCGCGATATTCGCTTTTCCCGCTTACATTTTTTTCTGCTACTTATCCAGATATTAGGAAGCGTAGGTGTCTACTTATTATTAGCACCTATCCATATTATTCTTGCACAAGGGGCTATGATCTGTATTTTAGCTCCAACAGCTACGGCGGCTCCTGTTATTACAGGTATGCTGGGAGGCAACACGGGTAGTTTGACCACGTATAGTTTACTAAGCAATATAACGGTTGCCATTCTTGCTCCTATTATATTTGCTGCATTTGGTAATATTAATGCCGATTCATTTGTAGAGTCGATGCTAATTGTATCCGAGAAAGTCTTTATTCTTTTGCTACTACCTTTTATTTGTGCACTACTACTAAGCAGACTTTTACCCCGGGTACATGAAATCATTAAGAAAAACCGAGGATTGTCTTTTTACCTATGGTCCCTCGCTTTAGTCATTATAACGGGAAAAACTGTATTTTTTATACTTAATCAAGAAAATCCGAACCTTCTGGTTCAAGTAGCCTTAGGCATCGGAGCATTTGTTATATGCGTAATCCAATTTTTAGTCGGACGTAAGCTAGGGAGCAAATATGACGACACCATAGCCGGTGGGCAGGGATTGGGTCAGAAGAATACTATTTTAGCCATCTGGATGGCACAAACCTATCTAAACCCCATATCGTCTATTGGACCAGGAGCATACGTTCTTTGGCAAAATTTGGTAAATTCTTATCAGGTATGGCGCAAGCGTAAAGATTTGTAGTAAGTCGAACTGTTAATATTTACAGATGATCGATAGGTGCCAGCACCATATTCTTCAAATATTCGAATTCCAACTCGAATGGCTCGCTAAATATCTCGTCGGCAAAAGCCGCTTCAATCTGTTTTACAGACCAAAACTTACCATTCATCTGTTCCGTTCTTTTTATTGAATATTCATCTTCTATCTTAATTATAAACAGAAAAGTAAGACGCTTAGTTTCTTCATTTTCAAAAACATATTTCAACAAGAATTTTAACGGAAGATCCATTTCATCCCCCATCATCTTTTTTATACTGTTGCGTGCAGCCAAATTGATTTCATGATTGAACAACATATACTTTTCGAAAGGATAGTCCAGCTTTCTAGGGCTAAGGGTATCCGCATTCGCTCTTTCTTGCAAAAAAACCTTACCATTAGATATGAGTGCCACTCTAACTATAGGATGCAGAAATTTATTCTTCATCTTTAGAGAAACTGATTTGGCTATTTTACCCGTTACTTCACCCTTTTCTGTAACTATAGGTAACCACTCTTCTTGTTTTAATTTTGCTACAATATTTCCTGTACGTGCAATCTGATAAATTCCGATAGCTAGTATTCCTACTATCGGTAGCACTGAATAAACAACTATATCCGAAATCCTGTCATCATAAATTGTCATTTTGAAGTGCTCGTACATCAACACAAAAAAGATGTGCATAGTGAGCGTGTACTGAAGCAAAGAAGCGATATGATAAAATTCATTCAAAAAAGCTTTTTGTAAAAGACTTCTTTTTCGAAAGAATTTAGTCGCAATAAAAGTTTTACTCAGCCTTATTCCAATAAGCATCGAAACAATACATATTTCACAAAAAGAGGAATAGGTATTAGGCACTTGCAAATAATTGTGAGCAAATAACCAAAAAATTAATGTAAAAGCCAAAGCTAAAGTAGATACATAAAATGTTATGCTAAACATTCTACTCTTAGATAAACCTCTAATGAGTATTTCAGCTATAATTGCAATCGCCAAAGATGCCATTAGTGCATACTGTTCCTGTATTCTTGATAATGAATGTAGAATCAGGTACAATACGAACGGAAGCAAGCCGATTACAGAATTAGAAATGTATCTTCTTATACCACTGTTAAGCATAAGTTATAATCCTTTAATAAATAATGTTACTAGGTAAGGCTTGGAGATATCTCTTATCTTAATGTGTAGGAAATATTGTAGAGCCTGTCGGTTTTTTTAATATAAAATAAACAATCAAATACAAATAAAGTTCTTCAAATTGCATTTAAATGTGTTTAATATACGCTTTGTTATTTTCTCCTCTAACTCATTGCTAGAGAATCTATTCTTTTTTTTCTCTAAATGTAAATAATTTATTTATAACAAACTGCATCATCGCAACTATTAGTACAGCAAAAACTTTTGCCACCATATTATTTAGTCCAATCACTCCTATAAAAAGGGTTAGGAGTACAGAGCTAACAACCATGCCAATACAGGCAATACCAACAAATGAGAAAAATCTTTTTATCTTATTATCCGTTACTTTAAATGTAAAATAGCTATTCAGCACGAAGTTGTTAATAACAGCCAGAGTCTGACTAATAATATTAGATATGAGAATATTGAGCATAAGTACCGACATATTCCCTCCCAACAAATTACTTATATGTGGTGAAAAAGCATAATGTACGGCAAATTTATTTACTAACAGGTAATAAATACTCATATCTATAATAAGACCTACAACCCCAACCATACCGTATTTTACCAATTGGCGGAATGACTTCTGTTGTGTGAGTTTGTTCTTAATCAGTTTATCGAAAAGGTTCTTCATTTGTTAGCTTTAATTAGCAAGCATTTGCTTTCTCTTTAATTTGAATAAGAGCATATGATCTTTATTTTCATTGAATTTATCACTCGATTCGAGCTGGATAAATTCATATTTTTCCTTATATTTTTCCTTTATATCATCAATAGATTCAATCATGATTATAAAGAAACCACTATCAGGTTGTTCTTTTTCAAAATTTTTGAAATTATTTCCCAAGTAAAAATTTAACCCATACAAATTCTTATATTCCAACAGATTATTCATTACATATGTATTATCCTTAAGCTCGTATTTGTCCGAAATATAATCGGCAAAATGTCGGGGAGAATACGTATTTTTAAATGTAGGCAAAAGGAAAGAATCCATAAATATATTTATAGCCAGCATTACACCAAAACCAGCCATAAGAACTTTTACATTCATTTTTCTCTTTAATAAATATATGCTGTTACCTATTGCCAAAATAAGAATAGTTATACCAAATAGACCTATCCATCCGGGATTCTGGAACAAGTCTGAGAATATCTTTATATCACGCAAAGTTCTTTCTCTTTTAGAAAAACTGTGCGAAATTTCTTCAATATTAATTATGCCTGCATAGGCCAGACCTACCACCAAAACCATCAGCACACAGATTCCAACAAGAATCAATGTCGAAATACGCACCGCTTTAGGCTTCATTTCTGCAAGATATATGAAAAATCGAGCAATAAATATGCTGATGAAAGGATATACCAACATAATATATGTACTCCGTTTAGATGCCGGTATAGTAAAGAACAGGAGAGGAATAACAATTGCAATAAAGCTGAACAATAAGACTTTATCCATTGCCATTATTTTATTAAAGCACTTTATGCAAATAGCCTTGAAACCTCCTTGCGGTTTAGTATACTTGATGAAGAATAAGGATATCACTAATAGTATAGTCCACGGTAAAAAACCTGCTAAAAGGATAAAAGGATAATAACACCACGGATTTTCAACTCCCAGATTATAGTCAGTACCCAATGTTTCAGTATCCATACGAAGGAAACGACCAAAGTTCTCTGCGAAAACTTTATCGAAAAAGGCATCTCCTTGCACTTGATAAGCAGCATAATACCAAACTAGCGGAATAAGTAACGCAGGAAGAGCAACAATAACACACTTCCCTACCGCACGGAAAAAATTGACTTTCTGTGTCAATAATAATGTACCGAAAACGAGACACGGAAGAACTATCCCTACAGGCCCTTTCACTAGTGTAGCCATACTTAATAATATCCATGCCGAAACAAGCTGTCCGAATCGCCGCTTTTCAGACCATGTATATAGTTGAATAGTACCTGCTACAAGAAAAAACGTCAATAACATATCCACACGCGTAGTCATCGCAGCCCGATGTATTTCAAAACATGTAATCACAATAAGGCAGGCTATAAAGGACTCAAGAATAGGACGTCTTCGTGCAAAAAACATAAAACTAACACCTATCATAGCTATAAAAGCTAAAGCAGATGGTAGTCGCGATGTAAAAGGAGTAACTTCTCCACCATTCAGAGCCAACGAAAATCCCGATATCAACCAATGATTCAAAGGGGGCTTATAAGCGAATTCATCGGCATAATTAGATGGAATAATCCACTCACCTTTTTCTATCATCGATATTGCTAAAGCAGCTTCACGGGGTTCACCTTTTGTGTAGAAATCGCCCAAACCCAACCAAGGCAGAGTCGATAGTGCCGCTATTAAAAGAATTAATATTAGCGGCTTTTGGAGATAAAGTGTTTGGAGAAAATGAGTTTTCTTCATGTTTTACTTTATAGTAATAGTTGCCAAAGATACAGTTTATTCTGAATACTTTAAGAGTCTGGAATTAAAAATTAAATATCCGGAGATCAAAAAAAGTGATTCGGCAATGAAAAACAAAAAATAATTGGCTACTTTTGATTTTATAGTGTAGAATTTGTATTGTGTAAATATGCTTAGTAATGGACGACAAAGTAAGACTTTCTGTATTAGGTTTTTCCTTTAACCAAACTCAGACCGGAACCTATGGATTGGTTCTGGCCGAAGAAGACGGACAACGTAGACTGATGGTTATTGTAGGAACACCTGAGGCTCAGTCGATAGCCTTCAAGCTGCAAAACTCAGCTCCGCCACGCCCGTTAACACACGATCTTTTCCAAATGTTATTGTCGAGCTTTAAGATAACTTTGTTAGAGGTTGATATATATAAATATGAAAACGGTGTTTTCTTTTCCCAATTATTGTTGAAGCAAGGTGAAGAAACCATTACAATTGAATCTCGCACATCTGATGCTGTTGGCATAGCACTAAGAACAAAATCACCGATATTCACAACTGAAGCCATAATGAAGGAGCTAGCAGTAATCTTAGATGACAATGCTGCATCTGATGACTTCGGTGATGATGAAAGAGATAATATAGCTCTTGATTACTCGCTTTTGAACGAAGAAGAGCTAGAGTCTTTACTCGAAGATGCTGTAAATGGAGAGGATTACGAATTAGCTTCAATCCTGAGGGACGAACTGGAAAAGAAAAAAGGAGACGAATAATATAATTGTAATGTAAAAAATAAAGGCATCCCATAATTGAGATGCCTTTTTAATTTTCATTTTATACTTACAGATTTCTGTTTCACATTCCAGCCCTCAATCATAATTTCGAGCGATGCATCCGATGTTTTCGGATTATATTCTACTATTACGGTTTTTTTATTGTCGGGAGTAACCGAAATATAATTATCCGAATAGAATGCAGGAAGTATCCGCTCTTTCGTTTTACTATCGACTAATGAAATACGATTAAAGAAAGCAATTGTATTACCTGCTTTATTAGACACACTCACTTCTACTTTACTATCATTTATTCTACGGGCAGAGATTTCGACATCTGTAGCTCTCATTTTTTGCAAACCGCTGTAAATACCCTTTGCATTTGGTAACCAATAGAAATTTTCACTTAATATAGTACCATTAGCATTAACCAACTGTAACGTTATAAACCCACCATCTTCATTACACAATCGAGGGATTAATCTCTTGAGAGACGAAAGCGGCTTAGCAGAAGACGCATTCATATACATAATTTCGCGAGAAATAACTTTTTCCTCTCCTGCCATAGTATGAGTTTTCACAACGGCCATTACATTATTCACATTCTCAAAACCATTATTTACAACCATCACCATACTATCCACCGGATTGTACATGATATGCAATGGTTCACTACCCGAACGCAGCCCATACAGACAAGCATTAGGATCGAGATAGTAATCATACATTTGCCCACGCATAGCAGTCCACGGATTTTGCGTTTTCCAGATAATACTTCCGGTATACCAAGTCCACATATGCGAACTGAATCCTTCCATCAATGCCCGATACTGATCGTAATTTAACAACTGCGCTTTCATAGCAAAATCTTTCGCATCTTTAGCTTTTCCATATGGCTCAACATATTGGTCGTAGCCTATATATTTGTGATATTGCCACACAGAATCGACTTTATGTCGAGGTGTCGCTGCCGGATTATACTCAGGAGCTATAAGATTTTCAGTTGGAATAAATCGAAGCAAAGATTCATAGTCACCTACCCCTACCGATCCTACTTCCGAATTGAACGGAAATGTGCGATCTCCCCAGAATGTTCTTATATCTTGAATGCCGTAAGGACCGTCGCCATTACCACCGATAGAATTGAAAGACATCTCGTCTGAATTGGAATAGTCTATAAACCATCGCGTACCATCCAGTTCAGGCAGTATAGAATCACGAAGAGATACAAGTATATCATCCGGTGGAGTAATCTCATTTCCGCCACACCATATAGCCAACGAAGCATGATTACGTATCATTTTTATCATATCCGCAGCCGATTCCAAGAATAAAGAATGATTGTCGGGATATTTACGTCGTGTCCACTGATCTTCAAGTTTCATCGGATCTACCCAGCGACCATTACAATCGCCCGACATCCAAAAATCTTGTATAACAAGCAATCCATACTTATCACACGCATCATAAAATTCGGGACGTTCGGCTAAAGCTCCTCCCCATATTCGGATAAGATTGAGATTCATATCCCGATGGAATCGTATTTCTGTGTCATATCGCTCTTTTGAGAAACGCAACATTGCATCCGAAATAATCCAGTTACCGCCTTTTATAAATATTTTTTGTCCATTTATAGCTACCTGCATGCTTCGGGTGGTAATATTCCACTCTTGCTGCATTTCTCTAACACCAAAAGTAACACTTTCGGCATCTGAGGTTTTACCATTTGCAATAAACTCAATTTTAATATTGTACAGATTTTGATCACCGTATCCGGCAGGCCACCACAACTTAGGATTTTCCATTATAAAGTTAGGCAAAGCAATTTCTTTCGTCGAATTAGCAGCTAACGTTACATCCTGCGATACCGTTTGACCATTCAAGCTATATTGCAGTTTACCTTGCACACTTTTATTACTTGCATTCTCCAACTCGGCAGTTACTTTTATTGTAGCTGGGGCTTGTTTGCCTTCAACTTTGCGCTTGCCGGGTACAAGTGTTATAATATGCGGGTTTTTCAGATTAACACTTCCGGTTTTTTCTATAAATACTTTATCCCAAATACCGGTATTCCTGTCTCTTATTGGTTGTATCCAATCCCAACCTGCAACATACTGATGCGCAACACCTTTGGCAATAGTGCCGTCGCCTCCTTGCCCTCCATTCGGATTCCCTACAGGATCAGGAGGATATACAATTACTGCTAGACGGTTATTCCCGTCTTTTGCCAAATATGGACTAATATCGAATGTCTTTCGAAGAAACATACCCTCGTAAGGTTCTGAATTAATTTTCTTACCATTTATAAAAATATCGCAGCTATAGTTTATTCCTCTGAAAGTAAGCCATACACGATCATCGTTTTGAGGTACACTTTCTTTGAAATCTTTTACAAACCAATAGGTATAATATTCCCTTCCTGTATTATAAATATCAGGGATACGTTCATTATTCATTCCGTAGAATGGATCAGGTACTTCTTTATTTGCAAGTTGAGTCGTCAGCACAGTCCCGGGAACTACGGCTGGTTGCCATTTAGACAAAGAGTAAGATTGTTTCGAAATTGTCTCACCTACATCTTTCGTTTTTTGAGATGGCAAACATTTCCATCCATTGTCAAGTTCATACTTGTCTTGTGCTAAAATTGCAGACACGCCTACATATAATAGCATTAATACAGTGGTAATTAGTTTTTTCATAGCTTAGGCAATTATTATCTGATGAATGTATGTACAAATATAAGATTTTGTTTTGTTATTCTTTAACCAATTTGTACTGATAATTCCTTGTTTTTTGCCTATTTTTGTATCCCTTTTTAAGAAAAAACATGTCAGAAGAGAAAAGCATATTAATCAAAGGGGCACGTGTCAATAATCTGAAAGATATTGATGTAGAAATCCCACGAAATAAGTTTGTTGTAATTACCGGTCTATCTGGTTCCGGCAAATCGTCATTGGCATTCGACACTCTCTATGCCGAGGGTCAACGCCGCTATGTAGAAAGTCTTTCTGCATATGCTCGTCAGTTCCTCGGACGAATGAATAAGCCGGAGTGCGATTACATAAAAGGCATACCACCTGCTATTGCTATCGAACAGCGTGTAGCATCACGTAATCCACGGTCGACAGTAGGAACCTCGACTGAGATTTATGAATACCTGCGACTCTTGTTTGCTCGTATTGGCAAAACGATTTCGCCTGTTTCGGGTGAGGAGGTTAAGAAACATCAGGTAAGCGATATCGTAAATAAGATGCTGACTTATCCGACCGATACGCGTTTAATCATCTTAACTAAAATAATATTACGCGATAATCGTACTATCAATCAACAATTAGACATTCTTGGCAAAGAAGGTTTCTCTCGTGTAGAAGTAGACGGACGGTTAGAACAAATAGAAGATATTATTGCATCGGATAAAGTGTATGATCTGGACAACATGTTTCTCTTGATCGATCGTTTGACATGCGACAGCGACAATGCAAATATAAGCCGTTTCTCTGAATCGATAGAAACAGCCTTCTTCGAAGGAGAAGGTGATTGTATCATCCGCTTCTATGCCGAAAAAGGTGTAGAAACAATTGGCTTTTCGAAACGCTTCGAAGCAGATGGCATTCAATTTGAAGAGCCTAACGATATGATGTTCAGCTTCAATAGCCCCACCGGAGCGTGTCCTGTATGCGAGGGATTCGGCAAAGTAATGGGTATTGATGAAGATTTAGTTATTCCCAACAAGAGCCATTCGGTTTACGAAGATGCAGTAGTATGTTGGAAGGGAGAAAAGATGAGCGAATGGAAAAATCAGTTCATTCTGTCGGCAGATAAATACAACTTCCCTATTCACCGCCCTTATTTCGAATTAACAGATAAAGAACACGATTTGCTTTGGCATGGAGCTAAAGGATTACATGGTATTGATGATTTCTTCAAAATGGTAGAAGAGAATCAATACAAAATCCAATACCGTGTCATGTTAGCCCGCTATCGGGGAAAGACAACCTGTCCGGCCTGTAAGGGTGCACGGCTTAAACCGCAGGCACTATATGTAAAAGTTGGAGGAAAAACAATTTCGGACATAGTACTAATGCCTGTTTCAGAAATGAAAACCTTCTTCGATCACTTAGTTTTAGACGAAACAGACGCAGCAATCGCAAAGCGTCTATTAGTTGATATAACAAGCCGTATTCATTATATAACAAGTGTTGGATTAGGTTATTTAACGCTCAATAGATTATCCAACTCTTTATCAGGAGGAGAAAGCCAGCGTATTAATCTGGCAACATCTTTGGGCAGCAGCCTGATTGGCTCTCTATATATACTCGACGAGCCAAGTATCGGTCTTCACTCGCGCGACACAAACCTACTGATCGATGTTCTAAGAGATTTACGATCTATAGGCAACACCGTTGTAGTGGTAGAGCATGACGAAGAAATTATCCGTGCAGCCGACTATATAATAGATATTGGACCTAAAGCAGGACGATTAGGTGGTGAAGTTGTTTATCAGGGAGATGTTGCAGGGCTCGAAAAGCAAACCGAAAGCTATACTGTCCGCTATCTGAATGGAGAGGAAAAGATAGAAATACCTCAAAAGCGCCGTAAATGGAATAACTATCTGGAGATAAAAGGAGCCAGACAAAATAATCTGAAAAACATCGATGTAAAATTCCCTCTCAATGTAATGACTGTAGTAACAGGCGTTAGCGGTTCGGGAAAATCATCATTGGTTTGCGATGTACTTTACACTGCTCTCAATCGTTATTATAATGAGAAGGGCGACCAGATTGTTCAGTATAATGGATTAGAAGGAGATCTGAAATTGATCAAGGTTGTAGAAATGATCGATCAGAATGCAATCGGACGCTCGTCCCGCTCCAATCCTGTAACTTATATAAAAGCTTATGATGAAATCCGCAAACTGTTTGCTGATCAACCTCTAGCGAAACAAATGCATTTTACTCCCGCTTTTTTCTCTTTTAATGTAGAAGGTGGGCGATGTGAAGATTGTGCAGGAGAAGGTAAGATTCTGGTAGAAATGCAGTTTATGGCCGATGTATCACTTGTTTGCGAAACATGTGGTGGTAAACGGTTCAAGCAAGATATACTTGATGTGTTGTATCGTGATAAAAACATCTATGACGTTTTAGATATGACTATCGATGAAGCTATCGACTTCTTCGGAGAAGGAAAAGGTAGTACCGAAAAGAAAATAGTAAAACGATTAAAATCGTTACAAGATGTGGGATTGGGCTACGTAAAACTCGGGCAATCATCATCATCTTTATCGGGTGGTGAAAACCAACGGGTCAAATTGGCCTTCCATTTGGTTGATGAAAAATCAGACCCTACACTCTTTATTTTTGATGAGCCTACAACCGGCTTGCATTTCCACGACATCAAAACTCTGCTCAAGGTTTTCGACTCTTTGATCAAAAGAGGGCATACTATCATCATTATCGAACACAATATGGACGTTATCAAATGTGCAGACCATATAATCGATATAGGCCCTGAGGGTGGTAAAGAAGGTGGCTATGTTGTATGCGAAGGTACTCCCGAGCAGATAGTAAAATGCAAAAAGTCTCACACAGGATTTTATCTGAAAGATAAATTGTAATTTCAGAGCGATGAAAAATGCCGTAAAATCATCTATAAAATGGTATTTATTATCATTCGTTATCTGTTGCGCTGCTTTTATCGGTATCATGACAGGGCGAGAAGCACTATTAGACAAAGATGGGGTTATAACTTGGGCAAAAGTAACCGGAACGCATAGCGAAACACATTATTCGGGAGGACGACCCAGAGGTAGCAAAGTCACAAAAAAATATATTGATATTGTCTTTCAGACAAAAGACGAAATAATTGAAGATCAGGTAAAAAATGAGGTTGGAAAGGTTATGGCAGGCGATTCTATAAAGATAATATATGTTGCTACTTTCCCATCAATAATGGAGATTCATAAAGACGATAATGGTAATATCGATTGGAAAAAAGCTCCGCGCCCTAAGCACACAAAATTCTTTGGATCGTCAGGTAAATAATTCTTTACTTACTTCTTAAATACAAGATAAACGGCTGCGATAAGGAAAAAGAAAGCTAATAAGTGATTCCACTTAAGCGTTTCCGTTTTGAACGCCAATGTGCTGAAAAGCACAAAAACGACAAGGGTAATTACCTCTTGGATAATCTTCAATTGCATTAATGAGAACGGTCCTCCATTACCTTGAAAACCCAATCGATTAGCGGGAACTTGAAAACAATATTCAAAGAAAGCAATTCCCCAACTTATAGCAATCACACCAAACAATGGCAATGCGGCGAACCACGAATACTCCCTTAACTTGAGATGCCCATACCAGGCAAAAGTCATAAAAACATTTGAAACAATGAGTAAAAGAATTGTATAAAATCCCGATAGGTTCATAATAACAGCGCCTTGCATTGATAATTGAAAAAAACAGCTGCAAAATTAATCAAAATTCATTATCTATGTTCTTTTATAGCAACTTAAGATGTTAAACTATTCACTTTTACTCCATCTATTTTTATTTCTTATTCCTACTAAAATATCAAATCAGTCTGTGACCTTAATTTTATTCTTATCTTTGAAACATATAAATTAGAAGATAATAGTCCTTATGAGAGCAGTTATTTTATACATTTTATTATCGTTAGGTTGTGCAACCGTAATGTTGGGACAAACACTAACCGAAGCTAAAGAATTATACAACAAAGGGGAGTTTGAAAAGGCTTTACCCCTATTCGAAGGCGAATATAATGCAAAACCCACAGATGCATCTATAAATTTCTGGTATGGTGCCTGTTTATTCGAAACAAATCAAAACCTCAAAAAAGCAGAAGAAGCACTTCGTTTTGCTTCCACCAAAAGAATACAAGACTCTTTTCTCTATTTGGGAATGCTTTACACCAATCAATACCGTTTCTCAGAAGCGAGAGATATGTTCAGTAAGTACGAAGCCTTGCTAAAAAAGAAAGATGATGCAGCCCGTGCCAATCTCGAAGAGAAAAGAAAGCTGACATCTCGATTGAATCGAATGGTTTCTAACACCGAGGATGTACAAATTATAGACAGCATAGTTGTTGATAAAGCAGAATTTCTTTCTGCCTACAAAATGAGCACCAGTTCGGGGCGTCTCGACTATTTTAATAAAGTATTTACAAGTAGCAGACCTGTTGAGTCTACGGTTTATTTCAATGAGAAAGGAACAAAGATATATTACGGTCAACCCCTCGAAGGCATTTCGTATAGCTTGTTCTCGATGGAAAAGCTTCTCGATGATTTTGGCAATGAAAAAGAACTATCTGCAACCAACTTCGGCTTGGAGGGCGACGTAAACTATCCATACATGATGGCTGACGGTGTTACGATATACTTTGCAGCCCGAGACGAAGAATCAATCGGTGGATACGACCTGTTTGTTTCCCGCTATAATATGAATAATGATACATTTCTCACACCCGAACGCTTAAATATGCCGTTTAATTCGCTTTACAACGACTATATGATGGTGGTTGATGAAGAAAAAGGAGTCGGCTGGTTCGCTTCAGATCGCTTTCAACGCGAAGGAAAAGTATGTGTCTACACATTCATTCCTAATGGCACAGTCAAAATAATAAGTAGTGATGACGAACAATATTTGGCAGGAAGAGCGCATATATCATCAATAAAAAGTTCATGGATACCAGGCACAAACTATTCCAAACTAATAACATTGGCGAGGAAAGACGCGGAAGTAAAAGAAAAAGTTAATCATGATTTCGAATTCGTAATCAACGATACACACACTTATTATTCGCTGGGTGACTTTAAGAGCAAGCCTGCACGAGAGGCCTACACCAAGGTACAGCAATTAAAAAACGAATTAAACACTTTAGATGAGAAGCTGGAAAGCGAACGAGTAAACTATATAGGTTCGTCGCAAGAAGGCAAACGCCGAATAAGCGCTTCGATTTTAAATATGGAAAAGCGGCAAGAGCAACTGCAAAAAGAAATTCCACTGATGGAAATTCAAGCCCGCAATCAAGAAATACAATTACTGAAATAGTTAGTATGAGGGTGTGTTGTAAGTAAAAGCACACTGCCTAAAGTGTTACTCGCTTTTGTCATTCTGAACGGAGAGAAGAATCCCGACCCTTCATTGAGAGATCCTTCTCTCCGTTCAGGATGACAGAATCATACGAAAATTACTTACATCACATTCTCATTTAAGATATAAAGTAGAGCATCATTTCAATAAAATATAAATAGATAAACCCCATCCCACTTCAAACTAATTAGCTAGCATTATTGTTATAAATATTGATTACATATTAAATTTAACAATAAGATTTAGTTTATGAAGTATTCTTTTTGGTCGCTGTTCATATTAACAGCAAGTATAATGTTTACGAGTTGTGTTAGTAGGGGTAAGTTTCGGAATTTAGAAACAGACTACAAACAACTACAAACAGAATTTCAAGGAAGTCAATTGCAGTTGACAGAGAGCCGCACCCGCGTGACAAGTCTTGAAGATAGACTGGCTGAAGCCCGAAAAAACAATGATGAATTGCGTGCAGCTCTAACTGATATGCAAAATTCGTTGAATAAGAGTCTTTCGCAAAACTCTCAAGGTAATTTGAATATTGGAAAGCTGGTCGATGAAATCAATGCATCTAACCGCTTTATCCAACATTTGGTACAAGCTAAAAACAGATCTGATTCTTTGAATCTTGTAATGGTTAATAATCTTACCCGTTCACTATCTCGCGAAGAAATGAAAGACTTGGATATTCAAGTATTGAAAGGCGTTGTCTATATTTCTTTGTCAGATAACATGCTGTATCGTTCCGGAAGCTTTGAAATAAGTGACAAAGCAGGTCAAACTCTTAGTAAGATCGCTAAAATCATCCTAGATTATAAAGACTATGATGTATTGGTGGAAGGAAATACCGACACAGATCCAATTTCACGTCCTAACATCCGTAATAATTGGGATTTGAGTGCTTTGCGTGGTTCATCCGTTGTTCAGGCATTGCAAGACAATTACGGAATTGATCCTAAACGTTTGACTGCTGCCGGACGTGGAGAGTACAATCCGATTGTAAGCAACAGTACTCCTGAGGGGAAAGCTCGTAATCGTAGAACTCAGATAATCATTACTCCTAAACTGGATCAGTTCATGGAATTGATCGAACAGGCTCCGCCAAGTTCTCTTGACGCAAATTGATTATCCGCCTTACAAATGGCTGTCATAAATAAAGGTTGTCTCATTTTTTGAGACAACCTTTTTAGTATATTAACCGATATAAACTGCGGTGCTAATTTACTTATTTTCGTTAGCCCATTGATTAAACATTTCTATTGATTTAGCCAATACCCCTGCCGAACCTTTAAAATGACCCGAACCAGCGGGCTTACATCCTTTGCCATACCACTCGTAAAAACCTTGATTTTTTATAACACGGTCTATCATTGGGCGAACCTCGTCATAGGCTTCCTGTGTAAATCCATTGGCTATGAGCTGCTGTATCATACGCCCGCCAAACCAAGTCCAGTCACCACCATTCTGATACACAAAGGGTGTACCCATTCCTCCTCTGAAAAAACCTTCAGGATAGGTAGGATAAAGCGTCAATCCGATACTAGGCATTCCTGACAAACGAACATTTTCGACCATTTGCTTATTAACGGTGGCAATTTCTTCTTTCGATAACAAGCCCGCCTCTATTGCAACGGCTGTACCTCCATGATAATGAATAGCCAACTCGTCAAATCCTTCGGGAATAGGAGATTTGTCAAGATAAATATGAGGAATGAATTTTTGTCTTTCTGTATCCCACAAATGCTTTCTTACATTTTCAGCCAAACTGGTGCGCAGGTCTTTCCATTCTTGCTTTTTCACACTATCATCAGTCATTTCCTGAAGATAATCGAGCGCAATGTGTATAATATAATTGAAAAGTAGTCCACTTAGTAATTGAAAAGTATACCACTAAGTGTCTCGGATGAGATTGGCTAAAGATATTTATTCTTCATCAGGTTGTAACATTTTTTTAGTTTCTTTAACTCTGTACGACTGTCCATTCATGTTGATAAGGTAT
>NZ_JAAKEM010000022.1:0-59510 GCF_011039195.1 Dysgonomonas sp. ZJ709 | reverse complement strand
AGGAATTTATAATGTTAATATTTGTTAGTAAAATGCAGGGCTTTATTAGAAGCTCTAGCGGATTTTACTTAACCGGTGGTATACTTTTCAATTATTTTAGTGGACTACTTTTCAATTATATTATACAAGCGCAATGATAAGCATTGCATTATCATATACATCTATTGCCAAATCTGATAGTTCATTCATATCACAACCAAAATCATCATTAGGTTGTACGTCGCCCCAATCGGCAGTCATAGCACCATATATAAGACCATATTTTTCACTGAAACGCTCTTTCTTCAGGTAATCTACCATAAGTCCCATTCGTTCGACAACAGTTTTTCCTGCTACTACTTCCTGCAAAATAGATTTATCTCCTGTTTTGCGGATGTATTTTCCTACAATCTGTATAAGTGATGATTCCTGATCGGTTTCTACCGTATTTTTAAATGCCACATGATCGGGAGCAGCATCCGAATAATAAGGGGTATCGTCATTCCATGTAAATTCAGGTTTTAATACGTATCCATCGATCATTTCATTGTTAGGCTGCTGAAGAGCAAAGAAAAGAAGAATCGCATTTCTCAAATCCTGAGGATTACTTTCTTCGCATGCTACTTCGATAAAAGTATTCATATCACGCGCCCAAATCTGCGAATAACCGCTACCTGCATTAAATCCACTACGGATAACTGCTCGAGCCATGCTATCGACTATATGCAAAGAGCTATCTTTACTTATAGTACTTGCCAGCTGTTGCGTTTCATTAGGCTTAGAACAAGAAAATAACAAGGAGAGTAAAACACATAAAATACTGTAATTCTTTTTCATAGTATATATTATTTGTACAGACATACATACAAAGTTATTTTATTATTTGACAATACAAAATAATATCGCCCCTATAAATAAAGAATTGCACTTACATATATTTTTTTACAATAAAAAAGGTTGGAGCTTTATACTCCAACCCAACCTTAACAATCTTCACTTCTCGTTTCACTCGTACACTTAATCTTTTTTAGCAGAATCTTATCAATTGCTTCCTTTAGCTGTGGCTTAGGCACCGCTCCCTGAGACATTTGCGGAGACTCATTTAAAGGGACAAACAATAAACTTGGAATACTTCTGATTCCGAATAATTCCGCTAATTCTTCCTCTTGTTCGGTATCAACCTTATAAATATAAACTTCATCTTTATATTCTGCTGCAAGCTCTTCCAATACAGGAGCAAGAGCTTTGCAGGGTCCACACCATGAAGCGTAAAAATCGATCAAAGCAGGTTTATCACCCAAATATTTCCAATCGGGATTCACTTCATAATTCGCCACTTTTGTTAAGAAATCTGCTTTTGTCAAATATATAGTTTTCATATTATATCCTTTCTAATTATTTATTATCTCCCCTTTTGAATATACTGAACAACAATACCCCCATTATAGTTCCCCAAATAACACTATTTATTGGAGAAGATGTAATAGAGCAATTGCCACTCTCGCATCCTATATAGAACCAGTATAAGTATCCGCCAAGCCCACCAATAATAGCGCCGACAGGATATAGCCAGTTCCGTTTCAATATTTCAATCATTTTTTCCATTTTCAATCCTTTCTTTTTTAGATGAATAAATTTGTATTTGCATGATCTGTACGGTCAAGATAAGCTGCTACACCTCCAATTGTTACCGTATCTAAAAGTTCTTCACGTTTGATGCCCATTACATCCATCGACATAGAACACGCAATCATTTCAACGCCATTGTCGATAGCCTGCTGCATCAATGTTTCGAGGCTTTCTATATTTTTCTTTTTCATAATACGGCGCATCATTATACTGCCCATACCACCCATATTCATTTTCGACAAACTTAGTTTCTTACTGCTCGACGGTAGCATCATACCAAACATTTTGCCCATTATATCTTTCGACACCTTTGGCTTATTCGTTTTCTTTATAACATTCAATCCCCAGAATGTAAAGAACATACTTACTTTTTTGCCCGAAGCCGCTGCCCCGTTTGCAATAACGAAAGATGCCAAAGCACGATCGAGATCATCGTTAAATACAACCATCGTTTTATTATCACCTACCGATTTTGTCTTCTCATCGGATTGATTTTTAGATGCTTTCTCTATGCGAGCTGTAATTACTCCACCTACATTATCAAGACTGATAACTTCTGCCCCAACCATTCTCGACCACCCTTTCAAATCTTCACTAAAAGCCTGATCGGTTACTTTTATTTCCAATTGATCACCGTCATTTATCTGATCATAATTTTTCTTCAACTGCATAATAGGACCAGGGCATTGCAGTCCGCAAGCATCAATTGTAATTGTTTTTATATCTTTCTTTATATTAATCATTTTTTTGTCTTTATTATTTTTACTGAAAATCGTATCTGTTGATTGTTTTTCTATTGCAGACGAATAGGTCTTATACCCACCTGAAAGGTTATAAACTTGCAAAAATCCATTCTGCAATAAAATACGAGAAGCTAAATACCCGCGTAATCCCACAGCACAGTAAAATACAATTTTCTTATTCTTTGGTAATTCAGGCAAATGATTCCTCAGTTCGTCAACAGGAATATTAACAGCACCCTTTATATGGGCAAATTCGTATTCCTCCTTGGTACGGGAATCGATAATCATATACTCTGATGAATCGAGCTTCTTAATATCCTGCCAATGAATAATATTTACCTTTCCTTTTAATATATTCTCCGCAACAAAACCAGCCATATTAACAGGATCTTTCGCCGATGAAAAGGGCGGAGCATAAGCATGCTCAACTTCTTGCAGATCATATATCGTTCCTTCATTCCTAATTACCTGAGCGAATAAGTCGATACGCTTATCGACTCCATCAAAACCGACAACTTGCGCACCAAGCAGCTTTCCATCTTCGGGTGAAAAGTTTATCTTTATAGATAATGGCAATGCATTAGGATAATAACCTGCATGTGAACTACCATGTGTATAGGACGAAAGATGAGCAATCTGCTCCCTCTCTAATAATTTTGACGATGCTCCGGCAGCAGCTACAGTAAGATCGAATACTTTAGCAATGGATGTCCCTATAGTTCCATTATATTTACGGTGATTGCCTTCCACTATATTATCGGCCAAAATACGTCCCTGCTTGTTCGCAGGACCCGCTAAAGGGATCAGCGAGTGTTTCGTTGTTATGGGATTGAAAATCTCTACAGCGTCTCCTAAAGCATACACATCCTCGTCTGAGGTCTGCAAATATTCATCTACTTTGATTCCTCCCAGTGAACCGATCTCCAATCCGGCTTCTTTTGCAAGCTTAGTTTCTGGGCGAACGCCAATGCTCAGAATAATCATATCGGCTGCTACTTCTTTCTTACTCTCCAGTAAGACTTTGATTTCATCACCTTCCGATCTGAATTCCGTAACGTTCTCATCTAACAACAGCCCCACATTTTTACTTTTGAGATGCTGATGAACAATCGAAGCCATTGAGAAATCGATTGGCGCCATTACTTGATCTGCCCTTTCGATTACACAAACCTCCAATCCTGCCTCGTGCAGATTCTCGACCATCTCAAGACCGATAAATCCACCACCAACCACAACAGCCTTTTTCGGTTGATACTTGTCGATGTATTCTTTTATCTGATCCATATCGGGAACATTCCGTAAAGAAAAGATGCGCTTATCATTAATCCCTACTATCGGCGGTTTTATCGCCTCTGCACCCGTAGACACAACAAGCTTATCGTAACTTTCGGTATATATCTCATCTTTAGAAAGATCGTGAACTCTAACGGACTTATTCTTCACATCGATTGCGATCACTTCCGATTTTACACGAATATCTATATTGAACCGTTTGGTAAACCCTTCCGCTGTCTGTACAAAAAGCCGATCTCTTTCAGTTATTGCTCCTCCGATATAGTAAGGCAAGCCACAATTGGCATAAGAAACATACTCGCCCCTCTCGAATAAAACGATTTGAGCTTTTTCATCCATTCTTCTCAAACGGGCTGCAGTGGTAGCCCCTCCTGCCACACCTCCAATTATTAATATTTTAATCATTTGTTATTGTATATATTTGTTATTAGCAATTATTTGAGTGAAAAAAATGGAATATTATTCCATTAGCTTTGAAATCTGAGTTGTTAATCCTGAAAAATCCATCTCTTTGCTCAACATTTCTTTTATTTTTTCTTTCCCTGAATCAGTCAACGTAAAAATCATCTGGCGCTTATCTACTGCTCCCATTTCACGGCTGATATATCCTTTTGCTTCCACGGTATTTATTACACGCGAAACCCTCGAATTAGACAATCCGACAAAATCGCACAGCTCGTTAGCCGACTTAGGCTTACCATCTTTCAGGCAGCAAAGCACAACACCTTCGTTTATCGTAATTCTATTGGTATCTGAAAAGTCTTTTTCAAACTGATAAAGCGCCTTATATATATCTTTTAATTTACAGATTGGTTCCATATATGTTATTTGCTAGTAGAAACTATTTGCAAATGAAAGTATATTTTTCGACTATACCAAATGTTTAACATTATTTCACCACAATCGACACTATATATAATTTAAAATAATGACGATGAATATATTAAGGAATATTTATATGAACAAAAATATCTAAATATATGTTTATTCTCCAAAGAGAAACTCAATAACGCATTGATGTTATTGGCTTTAAGGATTCATGAAACGTTTAATTAAATCAAACAAAAATGAAGAAGTATATTGCTGAGATGATAGGAACAATGGTTCTTGTCCTTATTGGATGCGGTAGCGCTGTGTTCGCCGGAGCAGCTCAACCTTTTGCCTCGATAGGCACACTGGGTGTAGCCTTTGCTTTTGGGCTATCTGTTGTAGCGATGGTCTACACCATAGGCAAAATATCGGGATGTCATATCAATCCTGCTATCACACTAGGAATGCTTATTGCAAAGAAAATATCGGCGAAAGATGCCGGAATGTATATGATCTTTCAAGTGGTAGGCGCGATTATCGGCTCTGCCATACTGTATGTATTGGCTAAGGACTCAGGCTCGACCACAACTCTTACTGGCGCTAACGGTTATACTAACCTGCTTCCTGCATTTGTAGCAGAAACAGTATTTACATTCATATTCCTGCTCGTAGTGTTTGGCTCAACATCGAAAGGTGCACCGAATAATTTTGCAGGTATAGCGATAGGTCTAACACTGGTTATGATACATATTGTATGTATTCCAATCACCGGCACTTCGGTAAATCCGGCTCGTAGTATAGGCCCGGCCATATTCCAAGGAGGTGAAGCTTTATCTCAATTGTGGCTGTTTATAGTTGCACCGTTTCTCGGCGCTGCTATTGCTGCATTGACTTGGAAGAGTATCGATACAGCAGAACCAGAAGCTTAAATATATAATCACATATAACAAACGGCGAAAAGGATATCCTTCTCGCCGTTTTTGTATGTATGAAGAGTTATATTACACGTTCGATTTACCTTTAAATAAGGAAACAATCCACAGCAACACAAGTGCTCCTATAGTTGCTGTCACCAACGAACCGATAGTCCCATTAACACTCAGCCCCAAAAGGCTGAACAGCCAACCACCTATTACTCCACCAAGTATACCAACTATCAAATTTACAACCAAACCGAAACCTCTTCCTTTGAATATCTTCCCGGCAAGAAAACCGGCAAGAATACCTATAATTATCGAACCTATAATTCCCATAATGTTTATTTATTAGTAAATATAGAGTTAAAACAACTAAGTATGTGATATTGTTCCGATTTGCCTAAAATCAAGAAGAGTCCACAAACCGACGTTTGCGAACTCTTCATTAAAAACACCTTACCTAGAAATAATAGAAAAATAGACTGTCATCCAAATTGTAAACACTACAACTATGAACAAGTTAAGCATCTATTTATCTAAAGGATTTACTGACTTTATTTATTTATTGTAAGTATAAATCATCACCATGATTAAACTCAAAATGTTCTTTTTAATCGATTACGAAATTCCCATAATACCTAGCTCCATTCTCCCCCACAATAGAAAGACGATAAGAACCTATAGGATAATTCGATATATCAATATTTAAAGTAGGTTTGATTGCTGCGTTTACCGACTCTTCGTAAACCATAAATCCATTATCTCCTGCTATTGTTACTGAAACTGTATTCAAATTAACTCTGAATGTTATTTCAGCATATCCACCTACTATATAATAACCTTTAAATGCTTGCTCTACCAGCGAACGGGGTTGAGCTGAATTGCCGTCATCAATGCAATCTATATTCTTTCTTTCGTCGCTAACATTATATTCAATATCAGAATAGAAAGAATTAGCTACAGCATGAGACCCGGTTATAGAAAAAGTAACTAATATTATAAATAGTAAACAACTTTTTGTTTTCTTTGTTTTCATAAGCTTACTGTTTAATGTTTAAATTTATTTAATGTAATTTAAATTCTAGGCTAATATTATATTAATACTAAAAAGGTGTTAGCTTACATTAAACAAATTCAACTTTGCTTATCGTTCACTACAAAAGTATGTAGAAGTTATTCACAAAACAATACCCATTATAAAATGTGACAAGCATTTATTTTTTATATAATTAATAATTAAATAGATACGATTCTGTTATTAAATATTTGTGATAACTCCCAAAACAAATGTAGGATTATGTGAGGGTAATTTATTCAAGAAAAGACGATATACGAGTGTCCGAAATATTAATTTCTTGCAATTTTTTAATTAATCTCGACTTTCTCATTTGCAAAGCATGGGGTTTTACACCCATAATGATGGAAATATCTTTCGTCTCGTAACCACAATAGCTAAGAGAGAGGAATAATAAATCAGCTGAGTTAAGCGTCGATAGTATTTTAGGGTGCACAGATTGTGTTTCCATATAGTCAAAAGTCAGTTCCGACAAACGTTGCTCAGTTTCTTTTTTCATATTTTTCAATGAAGTACGTATTTGTTCATAACCTTTCGATTTTTCTTTTATGCCATAAGTAATGGATAGTGCTTCTATCTCTTTCTCAAAAGCGGCAGACTCTTCGGCAATATTTTTGTATATACTATTCAGGTACATCATATTTTTCATTTGCTTATTTAAGAATGCATTATTTCTTTTCTCCAGTCTATGTTTATTCCGGATAACCCTTATAGCGAGTACTGCTATTATTAGCAATAATATAGCTAACAATGCAACTAATCCAATAATATATTCCCGCATTTGCAGCTCAAGCATTTTTTTTTCTTTTTCAGAAAGATCATATTTTTTCTCTATCTCCCTCAACCCCAAAGATTGCTGCTTTTCCTTTAGTGCTTCATACATCTTTTGATCTAAAACAAGATAATCATAGGCACCTTTATAATTTCCCTGTTTTGCTTCTAATCTGGACAAAACAGAATAAATCCTCATCTTCGTCGATATGTCAGATAATTGTGAAACTTTATCTTTTAGAGGTTCAGCAAAGTAACGAGCAGAATCCAACTGATCCACATCTAAATACAATCTGGATAAAGATAGCCTAAGTTTCAAAGAGTCTTGAGCATTAGAACTAGAAGCTAAGGCTCTTCGAAGGTAATATCTGCTCTTATCATACTCTTCTCTCTGGGCAAGAGCGAGGCCAATATGCCAGTCCAACATATACTCATAATATTTACTTTTCATTTGCTTGGCTATTGCAAGGCCTCTGGTATAATACATATCTGCACTTTCATACCGCTTAGCAACAGTACATGTTGTATATAGTGAGCACAAAGTACGAACAATCACTGAATCACTGTTTGGAATCTTATTATAGTATTCTAGTGCTCGTTCATAACGGACTACAGCACTATCATATACATATTCCTTAAGATACAGATAACCAATAGAACTCTGAATCAACCCATTAAGATGCAAATCATTCGATTCTTCTGCGTACTTTGCTGCTTTAAGATACTCCGCCATTGCGTCCCGAACAGAACCCTTTTCATAAAAGTAAGCTCCTGAATAAAAAGTGGCTAAAGCTATTTGTTTGGGATCATCATCTTTTTTCTTAAAATAATCTCTAGCTACGAAAATAAGGGTATCGGAAGTTATATCTTTATAGTTTTTGTACTTTGCCTGAACATTTGCGACTACATATTGCATGTAATTATTTTTACTCAAAGATTCGGGAGACTTAATAGAATCTAATAAGATAAGCGCGCTATCAGGTTTTAGATACATTATCCCTTGGGCCTGTGACAGTAAATCGAGTGATTTTTTATTGTCTTTACAAGAAAAAAGAGAAATTAATAGGAGCATAAATACGAAAATGTCTTTTCTCTTTCTGAATATTAATGTTTTCATAGCGGTAATATGAATATAAAAGGTGTCTGAAAAACTGTTGAGTAAACTGACAAACAACTTCATAGTTTGACGATCAAATGGAACTCTTGTGCATAATAACAAATGCAAATCTAATAAAATTTAACGATTCACAACTATATATTTAAAAAATAGACCAGATCTGGTTAATAAATTAAATTGGTTAACCACCGTATTATATGGATATTATAAAGAAGTAACCCCTTAACAATCTCACGATCACCAAGGGGCTATTAATTAACTAAACTTATCATCAATCTTATCTTGAAGTCGATATCCCGGCCATATCCGTACCATTTGAATTTACTTCGATACGGCTCTCTGCTACCCACTCATGCCTGTCGTTATAGGCATAGATTACGTATTCAGATTTGTCAGACCATGCATATCTTTTTGAGTCCCATTTTGTATAAAGGATAGCTGCAACCTGATTGTCTTTATTATAGACAAATTCTGTTTTTTGTGTTCCAATCCATCCTTCATCAGTCCAGGCATATAGGGTTCTTGCCAATTTATTTCCAGCAGTATCAAACAGGTGTGTAACTTTTTTCAACGGAGTCGATGTCCTTTGATCTACAGTTATATACTCTTTTGTAGATCCTGAATTCGTATTATCAAAGTTGTTGTAAACTATAGTTCCATCTTCTTGTTGAGAGAATAAGCTTATTGAGAAAAAAAGTACTGCGACTAGTATTATTAATTTTGCTTTCATTACCGTATTTTTTAGAGTTCATTATTAAATCGTTTTCATTAAAACAGCATCCTTCTGCTCTTTACATATATGACGATGTTAGATACCAATAGTTACAGTTTTTGATAAAGAATTTCAATTAAAAGACATCAAAAGACTAAATTATTTTTCGGTCACGAGATTGGTTATGGTATTATCTATACGCATTTGGCTTGTAGCAACCCATTCTCCACCATCGTTATAAGTATGAAGCAAGTATTCCGATTTATCAGACCATTCGCTTTTTTCCGCATTCCATTCTGTATAGATCAAACTTGCAAGCTGATTGCTTGAGGCACACTGGTATTCATTCTTTTGCTTAGCGACCCATCCCGAATTACTCCAGGTATATACAACTTTCTCTATTTTATTTCCGTCAGCATCAAAAATATAAGTTGATTTAGTCAAAGGAGCCAATGTTTGTTTATCGACAGCGATGCATTCTTTTGTTGTTACAGAACCTGTATTGTCTATATTATTGTAAACTATTGTTCCACGTTGTTGAGAAAATAAGCTTACTGAAGAAAAAAGAACTGCGATTAAGATAAATGTTTTAGTTTTCATAATTTGATATTTTTATGTTGTTAATATTTAAACAAAAGACTAATGAACTGGTGTATTAGTTGATTAGTACACCACAAATATATACACTCTTTTTAATATACAAAACTTTTCCAAACATTTTTTTCAAAAAAAATTCAAATTAAATCATAAATGACTGTAAATATGCATTATATGGAATAAAAAAAATAGCTCCACATTGTGGAGCTATTCATCTATATAAATTAATATTACCTTAATTCTGACTCTTGATCAAAAAATCTTGGTATTCTGACCATAAACTATCTGTCGTATGCTGCTCACCAAGCACATGTTTCATCGCTTTATCGAAGCTCCATGGAATAATTTCCAGGGCTGATTTATTAAACTTACGTAAGAAATCGGGATCTTTGCAAGTCAACCATTCTAAGAAGTAACCTGTTTTGCGGTATCCATCCATCCAGCTACCGCCCGGTTTACGATCGCTTACAGGAAAAAAGCCGTTATGAAAACGCACCGCATCGGCCATACCCTCTATAAATACCCAAAACTCTGTACCTTGCTTGTAACCACCTATCCCTTGTGGCTCAAGCTGGAATCCATGAGTAAGTTCATGATATAATACACCGCGCGTTTCGTAAAGAACCTTTTCGTCACCTTGGGCTAATTCCGATTTTTCTACCCAGCGTGAACTATAGAATATATTGATAACAGGAGGCTGACCACCTTTTGCTGAAATTCCGTCTTTATCTTCAAGTGTATACTTGATTTTCTCTATATTAGGAATAGAATCCTGGTCTGACCAGTAAAGTGTTTGGGCTACCCACAGAGCATGCTGCTGAATAAAAGGTACCGCATCAGGCACAATACGCTTGTAGATATCAGAACCCTCTGTTCCTTCTGCCATGTTAGTAAATTCAATCTCGGGGAATTGGAAATTTCTCCATTTGGGATCAACCCATTTGCAATTTTCCTGCGCATTAAGATAAGCTACACTGCTTATAAAAATCAGGATTAGAATAATTTTTTTCATTCGTTGTTGTTTTTATAGTTCAATTAGGTCAACACTAACTGTTTTTTATAATAGAATATAGACAAAATTATATTAAATAGTGAGATAATTAACACTCTTGCTGCTAAATAATGTTACCCACGCATAAAAAAGGCAGATGTTTATCAAAACACCTACCCTTTTCAATTTATATATAGTACTCCAAGAGTTATTTTGGTTCTACCCAATCTCCATTTAACTTGATCAACTGCACTAATCTGTCGACAGCTTCTTCCGACGGGATATTCTTTTCTATCAGTTCTTTCTTTTTATAAAGGGATATTTTACCCTTTTCAGCCCCTACATATCCATAATCGGCATCAGCCATTTCGCCCGGTCCGTTTACAATGCAGCCCATAACACCAATCTTCAGGTGCTTAAGATGTGCTGTCGATTCTTTTACACGGGCAACGGTCGTTTGAAGATCGAATAATGTTCGTCCACAACTAGGACAAGAGATATACTCAGTCTTACTGGTGCGGATACGAGACGCCTGCAAAATACCGAACATATAAGCGTCAATACTCTTTTGGTCAAGTTTACCTACATTCTGCATCAAAATACCATTACCAAATCCATCCAAATAGATCGTACCAAAATCGGCTCCGGCTTTTATCTGTATATCCTCTGCCTCATCTTCTTTATATCGGCGGTTTACTATAATAGGGGTATCACAGCTGTTATTCATAAGTGTATGGATGAAAGCACGTTGCTCCCCCACTCCGTTCATATGATCAGTAGTCAGAATAATAACAATCGACTGATTTGATTTCAGAAGAGCAATAATATCATTATTCAGCTCAGGGTAAGAAAGTTTTAAGAATTTGATTTCAGCATTATTACTTGAAATATCTTTCCAATTAGTAGCATCGAATAGTGGGTAAGAATTTACATCACCTTTCCACCCTGCTACATCAATAATAGACGGTATCGCTCTTGGTGCTTGGACAGGCAATTCGCTACCTACATATATATAGTCAGGCAAAAAATGGCTGTTTAGCTCGAAGTTGCCATTCGAACGATCAGAAATCACGACAGGTAATTTGTCTCCACCAATATTCCCTGCCTCATAAGTTTTTCTTCGATCGGTAGAAAACGGCGAGAAACCCGAATATACCTCTGCCTTTATTTCGGGATGACCGACTTTCTGACCAACATATGCTACAAGCTTGCGAGCAACAGGAACCTCCAGTTCGGGGTCTTCACTAAGCGATACACGAATCGTATCACCAATACCATCCGAAAGAAGCGTACCTATACCAACAGCCGATTTGATACGGCCATCTTCACCGTCACCCGCCTCAGTTACTCCAAGATGTAGGGGAAAGTTCAATCCTTCCTTTTCCATACGAGAAATCAATAGGCGAACGGCTTTTGTCATAAGCACAGTATTGGACGTCTTCATAGATATAGCTATATCTTTAAAGCCTTCATCCAAACAAATATGCAAAAATTCCATACATGACTCAACCATGCCTTCGGGAGTATCGCCATAACGACTCATTATACGGTCAGAGAGCGAACCGTGGTTCACACCTATACGTATAGCAGTCTTATGCTCTTTACATATATCTAATAGCGGTATAAGCTTTGCCCTTATCTTTTCTATTTCCAAAGCATATTCTTCGTCCGTATATTCAAATGTTGCAAAAGTTTTCACCCTATCCACAAAGTTACCGGGATTGATACGCACTTTCTCTACAATCCTTGCTGCTGCCTCTGCTGCACGCGGATTGAAATGAATATCAGCAATAAGTGGCGCTTTATAGCCTTTACTTCTTATCAGCTCTTTTATATTTCGCAAATTTTCAGCCTCGCGTACACCTTGTGCGGTCAGTCGCACATAATCTGCTCCGGCTTCTATAATTTTTATTACCTGCTCGGCACTGGCCTCTGTGTCGTTCGTATTTGTGTTAGTCATCGATTGTACACGAATCGGGTTGTTACCGCCGAGTGGTGTATCACCAATTCTTGTTTCAGAAGACACTCGTCTTCTATAATTAAAATAATCCATTCGTGATTTTTTTAGTTGTAAACCGAATAATCAAGGTAAATACCTACTTATTATTTCTGCATGTAAAGTAATAATAACTTGCTGTAATTTTGAACAACAACGTAAACTATTTATTGTACTTATAACAAAGATAGAGCTTTTTTGTTTTATTCCGAAATAGCAAAAAGACTATCTTCCTCCATCTAATTAAAAGGGTGATATTCAAACAAAATTGAACATCACCCTCTTTAGTATTTAGTTATAATAGGTTTATTTAACAGGTTCCAAACGGAACGAATAGCTAAGAACTTTGTTAGCAGGGATCATATATTTCTCCATTGTAATAGGACCGCAACTTGCATTACCCAAACCTTCTTGTATGCAATCGAGATTCAGATAAATTTCCGGTTTACGAATATTATCCAGTTCAAAATCGTGTAAAGCAATCCACGCATCTTTATCCAAGAAATGTAATGCACTGAAATTCATACGATCTTTCGATGTGATCTTCAATCCACGATCATTAGTATCGGTAAGAGTAATCCACCTTATACCTTCTCTATTACCCATACTTTGTGCCCGAACATAATGCTCGGCTTCCATGCCTTTTACCGTGGTTTCATATAATCCTACGAGGGCAGACTGTTTTCTATCCGAATAATTTTCATGAGGTCCGTTTCCGTAATAGCGTACTTTCTCAAAACCTTGAGGTAACACCATTTGCAAACCTAAGCGGTGAACAATACCTCCATTGACAGGCTTAGTGAAGTTAGCATCTACATCTATTACCCCATTGGAGTAGACAACATATTTCACGAGGTATGGAATCACGACAGGCTTTTCACTATTGATAGTTGCATTGATACTCGTTACAATGGTAACTGATTTATTACTATCATCAACTTTATAGCTGAATAGCGGTTTATCATAAGTAGTTTCATGATAACTCTGATCTACATATTTGTCATTATTTATAGCTCGATACCAATTCAGCGATAATCCGTTATTATTATGAACCATTTCTTTATTGTCATATTGCAACGAGGTCATAGCAGCAGTTTCCATATCGAATACTGTTCTGAAACCATTACCACTTATAATCAAGTTATTACCTTGAATCGTTGCATTAATAGCCGGTAATGAAGATTGATCGACAGCAGCCACAGCTGGGCGACTATTCAATGCAAACTGCTCGGTAGCAACAACATGCCCCGCTTCCCCCCAAACATTTTTGTTTTTAAGAGAGAAAGATATATTTAAGAAATACTCTTTACCGGCCTCTAGTTTCTTATTGAATGGTATTGCCACAATTTCTTTCTCATTGGGAGCCAAATTTAACGATGCCAACGAGCCAGATTCAACTTCAACTCCATCTTTTAAAACTTCCCATGTAATGTCGAATTCATTTAAGTTTAAGAAGTCATAACGGTTTTCAATTTCAACTTTACCGCTCACCAAAGCAATCGGTTTAAATTTAATATATTGATACACCTTTTTCACTTCCAACAGTTTTGCTGTAACTCTTCTATCGGGCGTTGTCAGACCATTACATGAAAAATCGAAGTCGTTTGGTTTATCACCGAAGTCACCACCAAAATAAAAACGTGTAGGAGACTCTCCGAATTTAGTTAGCCCTTGATCCACCCAATCCCATACACAGCCACCGATCATACGTTGCGAATTCTCTATATAATTCCAATAATCGACAAGATTACCGGGCGCATTACCCATCGAGTGAACATATTCGCACAAGAAATACGGTTTGTCTGAATCTTGTTGATCGAAACGGGTCATTCTGTCGATATCAGGATACATGTGAGAATCAATATCTGCTAACTCATTTTTTCCTTCATAATGAATAGGACGCGAAGGATCCAGTTCTTTCGCTTTTTTATACATTGCATCGAAGTTATCTCCATTACCACCCTCATTGCCTAGCGACCAGAAGATAACAGATGGATGATTCTTGTCGCGTTGAATAACTCTTGTTATACGATCCACATAAGCCGGAATCCAGCTTGGCATATTGCTTATAGAGTGATTCCCATGATTTTCGAGGTCCGCCTCATCCATCGTATATAATCCAAAGTAATCGTACATTGCATATATTTTAGGACTATTCGGATAATGGCTTGTACGGATTGTATTAATATTATGATTCTTCATCATCAAGACATCGGTCATCATCGACTCAACATCTACCGCCTTGCCGTATACAGGATGTGTATCATGCCTGTTCACACCTTTAAAGAATATCTGCTCATTATTAATATAAACCCGCTTGTTTTTTATTTCAATCTTACGAAATCCAAATTTAGAAGACATCGCCTCCAACACTTTGCCCTGACTATCTTTAAGAGTAACAATTACTGTATATAAATTGGGCTTTTCGGCAGACCACAATAATGGATTATTTACTTTAGCTTGCAAATCATAATTCCATTCTTCATTGCCTTTCAAAGCTACGACAGCCTGCGACAACTTTGTATCCACAGTTTTCCCCGATGGATCGAGTAACGTAATATCTAATGTAGTAGCTTGCGATGTTTTGCTATCATAATTCTTTACATATGCCTTTGTCTTGAAAATAGCAGAACTATAATCATCGCCTGCAAATTCAGACTGCAAGAAGTAGTCACGTACATGTACTTTAGGCGTTGCAAAAACAAAAACATCCCGATGAATACCACTTAAACGGAACATATCCTGATCTTCGATATAGCTGGCATCTGTCCAACGATAGACTTCAGCAGCAATCGTATTATTGCCCGGCTTCACATATTTAGTAATATTGAATTCAGCTACATTATTAGCACCCTCGCTATATCCAACCTTAGTTCCATTTATCCAAACATATATGCCACTATATACTCCGTCGAAATGAAGAAAGATTTCTTTGCCATCCCAATCGGCAGGAACAGAGAAATCTCTGCGATATGAACCGACAGGATTTACTTCTATCTCATTGGTATATCCTTTTTGCGCCTGAATGAAAGGAGGGTTATTTTTGAACGGATATGTTATATTCGTATATATAGGTGTGCCGTAACCTTGCATTTCCCAGCTGGATGGAACAGGTATCTCTTTCCAAGACGATACATCATAATTCATCTTATAGAAATTGGTTGGACGTTCGGATGGTTGTTTCACCCAATTGAACTTCCAATTACCGTTCAGAGATAAATAATACGAAGAAGTAGGAGTTTCCCAAGGCTTATCGAATGTTTTGTCTGCTTTTAATGCTTCTACAGTTGGATACACATGATATGTAACATGACCGGGCTCTTTATTAACGGCAAAGATCGTTTCGTCCTCCCATTCTGTATTACCCCGTTTCGTTTTCTTATCTTCTTTGGGCGCTTGCATACTGGTCGGTACCAAGATCCATAATTGTGATGCATTTGGTAACTGATAAATAGCTGTTCCGGCATCATCGTCACCCGTAAAAGCAAGATTCATACCACTTGCCGGATGTGTAATCATATAGGCTCCTGTACCAGTAACTGCAAACTTCCATTGCTGATTACGGTTACCATTGTCTGTATCCCATTGAATAACAGCATTCCCATTACCTTCGACAGTATTATTATTGTCTATACTTTTATTATTGAAAGGACTGGATATTGTATAATAACCATTCGGAAGAGCTGTGATTTTCCAATACTGCCCCTTTGCACTATTAGAGCTTTTACTTAGAAAGATACCAGCCTCATTTGTGGTCTTTGATTTATTGTCTAAAACCAGACCAGACGGACTTTGAATCTTGTACAACACATCCTTTTTGATTTGTTGTGCAAATGTCTTCGACGAAATAAAAAGCATGCATACCAGAAACGCAGCAATACCTAAAGATCGATTCTTCATAATTAACTTTTAAGGTTACAAAAATTAGATTTTCTCAAACTCGATCATAAATATAGGCATATTTTCTAAAATGTACTATTACCTATTTTTATTTTTTTGCTCTATATCAAAACAATTTACAGTATAATTTGGTTTATATTATAAACTAGTTTATATTTGCAATATAATATTGTTATACAATTAAATAAATATCGTTATGGAAAAAGAATTTAACGGACAAGAAAGCTTGACATTGATCAACGAAATGATTTCGCAGGCAAGAAACAACTTTAGAAAAGAGACAGCAAACAGAGTCATATTTGCAGGATACTCAGTTGCTGTTGTAGCCATTATGAACTTAATATTAGTTCACACTCTCCCAAATCCAAATCAATCGTACTGGATATGGTTACTTATGATCCCAATGTCTATTATCAATGTATGCATTGCAAAGAAACAAGACAAACAAGCTTTGGTTAAAACTCATATTGATAAAATAATCGGTGCAATATGGAGAGCATACGGATATTCTATAATAGTATTGCTTCTGGTCATATTCGGAACAACTGCCATTATAAATACGGTATATCTCCCTCTGCTTATCACTCCCATTATACTCACTTTGACTGGATTGGCACAATATGCAACTGCAACCGCCTGCCGATTCAAACCATATTTTTATGGGGCAGCTATATTCTGGATTGGAGCACTTCTCTGCATTGGCAGCTATTGCACCGGCAACGGAAGTATTCAATTCATTATCTTAGCAGCAGCGTTCATAGCAGGGTTTGCCATACCGGGGCAACTCTTAAACCGTAAAGCCGAATAAAATGTTTAAAGACCTAGATCCTTTATTGCACTCCCAACTTCGGTTGGCAATCATGTCGTTGCTGCTGGCAATCGATGAAGCCGACTTTGTATTCATCCGAGAAAAAACGGGAGCTACGGCAGGAAATCTGAGCGTGCAGATAGATAAGCTAAATGAAGCCGGATATATTGATGTAAGAAAATTTATAGATGGTAAAAAACCACGCACTGTCTGTAAAATAACACCTCATGGGGTTGATGCCTTCGATAAATACGTAAAAGCATTACAAAGTTATATACAGAAATAATCACCCCGTAATATATTAGATCAGCCGATACAAAACATTGTATCGGCTTTTTCATTAAGAAATAATCAGGAGTTTAACACATGCAGTGTGTGACAAGCCACTAGAGCAGCCGTCTCTGTACGTAAGCGACTTTCGCCTAGAGAGATAGGCTCGAAGCCATTTTGAAGTGCTTCTGCTACTTCTTTTTCGCTGAAATCGCCTTCGGGGCCGATAAGAATAAGAGCAGCTTCACCCTTTTTATAGGCATCTTTCAGCAGCTTTTTATCTTGTGGGTAGCAATGCGCAATAAATTTGTGCCCTGTGAAATCTTGTTTAATAAACTTAGAGAAAGGAGTCATTTCATCCAATTGAGGTAAAATTGCTTTCTGCGATTGCTTCATAGCTGAAACAAGTATCTTTTCGATACGAGGCAATTTAATTTCCTTACGTTCAGAATGCTGACAAAGCAATGGAGAAAAGCGATCAATGCCTATCTCGGTCGCCTTTTCGGCAAACCATTCTACGCGATCTATATTTTTGGTTGGAGCGAAAGCAATTTGCAGATCGAAAGCCCATGATTTAGGCTGATCTATTGTCTTTTGAATATTTACGATACAATGTTTAGGGTGTGCCTGAATAATAGAAGCATCAAAAAAATGCCCTCGTCCATTCGTAACAAGGATAGCGTCCCCTTCTTTCATCCGCAACACTTTTACACAATGTAAAGCCTCCTCAGCAGGAAGTTCTGGATTGGTAAGTATATCGGGCGCAAAGAAGATGGTCTTATCCATTATTTAATCTTCAAAAATGATTTTATTATCACCAAGTTCTTTCACTTTGGCCAAAGATTCGACACGGATACCCAGTTCCCGTAATCTTTTACCTCCATCTTGAAAGCTTTTTTCTATGATAAAACCCATTCCGAATAACTCAGCTCCAGCTTCTTTCACCAGATTATTGATGCCTACGGCGGCATTGCCGTTAGCAAGGAAATCATCGATGAAAACTACTTTATCATTCGAATTAAGGAAGTCACGGCTAACACATACATTGTAGTCAGTCCCTTTAGTAAAAGAATGCACAACCGTGGTTACCATGTTTTCCATTGTTTTAGGTATCGCCTTTTTCACAAAGACTACAGGCAACTCTAGCAAATAGCCAAGCATAATAGCAGGAGCTATACCGCTGGCTTCTATCGTCACTATTTTATTTATCGGTAGATTTCCAAATCTACGCACAAATTCTACTCCTATTGATTTCATCAGAATGGGATCCATCTGATGATTGATGAAGCTATCTACTTTGAGAATACCTCCATCAAAACTTTTTCCGTCTTTTAGAATACGATCTTTTAATAATTTCATAACAATATATTTTTTATTCTTTAATACGGATAACAACATTTGCAATGATGGCAACAAGACCACCTGTTGTTATTCCCGAAGAAAAAGTTCCTTTAATCCATGATGGCATCTGATCTAAGATACCCGGTACTAGTTCTACACCTAATCCACAAGCAAAGCTCACAGCTAAAACAAGAATCGCCTTTCTATTAATATCCTGCGATGCAATAATACGCACCCCCGATGCGGCAACTGTACCAAACATCAGCAGCGTAGCACCGCCTAACACTGGTTCGGGCATAAGAGAAAATACTCCCCCAACAAAAGGGAAAGCACTTAGTATAACTAAGAATCCGGCTATATAGTAACCAATGTAACGACTGGCTACACCGGTCAACTGAATCAAACCATTATTCTGCGCAAAAATAGAGTTCGGAAAAGAATTGAATACACCGGCAATCATTGAGTTTACTCCATCAGCCAAAACACCACCTTGCGCACGTTTTAGAAATTTTGGTCCTTCAATCGGTTCTCCACCAATCATAGAGTTGGCTGTAATATCACCATAGGCCTCAATCGAAGTAATGAAATAGATCAGTGCAACAGCTATAAATGCGGATATATCAAAACCTAAGCCATATTTGAATGGAGTCGGAATATTGATCATACCCAATCCACCCAATTCTGAAAAGTCTATGCGACCCATGAAATAGGCTACAATATAACCAATCAGAAGTCCTATAATAATAGAACTCATCCGGATATATTTATTCCTGATACTATTCAATATAATAATCGAGACCAGTACCAATCCCGCCAAGCCCAGATTCTGCATGCTGCCAAATGTGCCTGTCTCCATTGCACCATAACCACCGCCACAAGATACAATGGCAACTTTGATAAGACACAAACCTATCATTGTTACCACAATTCCAGATACTAAAGGTGTGATTATTTTTTTAGTATATTTCAACAAGCGGCTAACTACAATTTCAACAGGGGCTCCGGCAATACATACCCCGAAAATAAGAGGCAATGCAGCAATACCCATTCCACCGAAACTAGAAGTTAATGCTCCAATAAACGAAAAACTTGTTCCCTGTACACAAAGCAAGCCACAGCCAACAGGCCCGAAGCGTCTGCACTGAATAAACGTAGAAATACCCGATGCTAATAATGCCATCGACACAAGGAAACCCGTAGTTGCAGTATCCAATCCTAAAGCTCCTGCTATAATGAGCGGAGGAGTGATGATAGCCACGAAAATGGCCAATAGATGTTGCAGGGCGACAAATATGGATTCTTTGAAAGGTGGTCTATCTTCTATCTGATAGATAAGATCGGTTTTCATTATCGGTTGAATAATTTCATCTACTGCGCCTTTGCTAGCTTCCATATAAATTGTCGGGTGTTTTTATTTTAATGTTGATCCTGTTTCCATATTGAAGTTATACACTTCTTCTACGGGGAGTACCTTACGTGTTACTTTGTTTATATCCCTACCTTCTTTAGTCCACAAGAATGGATAAAAGCTGTATGAATAGTCGGGCTTCAATTCCTTCACATCATCTTTCCAGCCTTTCCAACGAAGATTTCCATAGAATTCGTTCATATCTGTTTCGAAACAGAACAATAAGAACTGACTATAATCGATCTCCATCGCTTCCCACTCTAGCGAATCGGGAGAATAATAATATATATTTCCTGCGTCGTTACCCAAATAGCCTCCATTTACTGCATAGAATCCACCGATAGCATCGTCAGCAATCAGGAGATAACCGGCAATTTCGCCAAATTCCGAAAAGGTTTTACCCTTGTTCCAATCAGGCAATGAACGCTTCAACAACTTGCAACCAGATCCTAAAATACGAATCCATCCATGATCGATCAACAAACCTCCTGTATGATAGATAACAGCACCCATCAATGATTTAGTTGAAACCTGAGTTTTGTATAAAGCATCTTTCGCATTTGGAAGGTCACAGGGCAAAATTTCAACTTTATTTTTAGATACATCTATCCACTGTTTGACGTATGTCCAACCCGAATCCTCTGTGTTAACAAGCTCTTGTAGTGTACGCATTTAATTTTAAATTACTCCCACTCGATAGTAGCAGGCGGTTTAGACGAGATATCGTAAACAACGCGGTTTACTCCTCGCACTTTATTTATAATTTCATTAGATACTTTTGCTAAAAACTCGTACGGTAAATGAGCCCAATCGGCAGTCATAGCATCCGTAGATGTTACGGCACGTAAAGCAACTGTATTTTCGTAAGTTCGTTCGTCTCCCATTACACCAACAGAGCGTACGGGTAGTAATATAGCACCGGCTTGCCATACTTGATCATAAAGACCATATTCGCGAAGCATGCTAATATAGATATCGTCTGCATTCTGAATAATTTCCACTTTCTCAGGGGTAATGTCTCCAAGAATACGTATTCCCAAACCGGGCCCCGGAAATGGATGACGTTTGATAAGATGATCTTTCATTCCTAATTCTAACCCTACACGGCGAACTTCATCTTTAAATAAGAGACGAAGAGGTTCAACCAGTTTAAGATTCATTTTTTCTGGAAGGCCACCTACATTGTGATGAGATTTAATCACTGTTCCGGTAATAGATAGCGACTCGATAATATCAGGATAGATAGTTCCCTGTCCAAGCCATTTTATATCTTTCAGTTTATGGGCTTCTTCATCGAATACATCGATAAAGCCTTTTCCTATTATTTTACGTTTTGTTTCGGGATCGGTTACTCCTGCTAATTCTTTATAGAAACGAGCCTTTGCATTTACTCCGATTACATTAAGCCCCAAATGTTCGTAATCTCTTTGAACATTTTCAAATTCGTTTTTACGAAGAAGGCCATGATCTACAAATACGCAAGTAAGATTCTTACCTATTGCTCTATTCAACAACACTGCTGTAACAGACGAGTCAACGCCTCCCGACAAAGCAAGAATCACTTTATCATCACCTATTTGTTGCTTCAATTCAGCAACCGTAGAATCGATAAACGAGGCAGGACTCCAATCTCTTTGGCATCCGCAGATGTTAAGGAAATTACTTAGTAAACGTGTACCATCGGTAGTATGATAAACTTCAGGATGAAATTGTACCGCCCATGTAGATTCTCCGTTTATTTTATAAGCAGCAGCATTCACATCGCTTGTGCTGGCAATAATATCAAAATCGGCAGGCAAAGTAGTGATTGTATCGCCATGCGACATCCACACCTGTGTACCTTGCGATATACCATCAAATAGCAACTGTCCTAATTCTATTTTTGTTAAATGAGCACGACCGTATTCGCGTGAATCGCCTTTTTCAATCTTTCCACCCGAAGAATATGCAAGATATTGTGCACCATAGCAAATACCCAAAATAGGATACTTACCTCTAATCTGACTGAGATCAGGTTTAAAAGCACTGTCATCATTTACAGAGAAGGGACTACCCGAAAGGATTACTCCTTTGATATTTTCTTCTTCGAAAGGGAATTTGTTATACGGGACTATTTCGCAGTAAGTATTTAACTCTCTGACCCTGCGACCAATAAGCTGTGTGGTTTGTGAACCGAAATCAAGAATAATGATTTTCTCGTGCATACTAATAATAAAAAGAGGGTTATTATTTTAATGCGCACAAAGATACATCTTTTTTTGATATGTTGTTTATCGGTTTTTCACATTTAACTAAGAAACTTTTTGGTTTTTTTTATAGGGCTCTTTTCACTTTCAAATACTTACTGAAAAAAACCAAAAAGTTTCCAATTATTTTTATAAGTATTTCATATACTTATTTATATGAAATATTCTCCAGAATCTCAACCTTACTTGTACCGGCAAACGGACTAAACAACTCGGTCAAAGCTCCCGAACCGATTTTAGTCGTCGGTTTAAAATTGTCTGAATTCATATAATTTAGCATGCTATGGTATAATTGTCTTGTTTCAGGTTTATCCATCGCTGCATTCAAATCGGACATACAAACTAACAATTTACCACTCTCAACCTGAAACTCAAAAATAAGTCCCAATTTATGATTTCGCTCCACGTTATCAACAACCTGTACAATTGGCTTATACCCCACAGGCATTCTATCCATAATCAGAGGATAACTATTCTTTACAATCGGAAACCACTGCCAGTTTGTATGGAAATCGGTCGGGAAATCGGCAAAAATGGGGTGTTCCGGCTTAGTCAAAAGACCCAATGTACCGGGAGATACAGGCCTTTTAATAGACTCACTGATAGTTTTGAACATACGATAGTTCCAATAATCGGTTTGAAACAGCCCCCCCACAGTTGATTGTTCATATTGTTTTCTATTGGGGAATAACAATACGCTTTCTCCTTTTTTCAATCGCTCAATCGTGCCATTATCCAATTTGTCTGTTATAGTAATAGTGGCAGACTTTTCAATTGATACTTTTTCAGGATATACCCACAAAAAATATGAGTTTTTATAATCAGTATCGGATATACCAAGTTTCAACATAACCTTCGCCGCCTTTGCAATAGAAACTATCTTAGGCTTTATCGCCCCTAAATCGATCAATCCGTTTTCTTTAGCTTTAATATTAATTGTGCCCTTATCTATAATTTGCTGATCGTCGCTTTTTAGTTCCCAATACAAACTCTTACCATCCAATGAGGCTTCTGAATAGTTCGCAATTTTCACATTACCCTCTAAAGACTCATTATTGGTCCAACAGAATTTCTCTGTTGTAAATAAAGGCACCACAGGCGAACAAAATTCTCTCCATTCTTCGGCAGTAATTAGCCCTTTGCTATCCATAAAAGCATCCAAAATTCCAACAAATGCTGATCCCTGACCCGGATAATCCTGCAAGTCTAACAATTGGAATCCGCTAAAACCGTCTGTTCTTAAATCCATTTCAATCTCAGCCCTGTAAAGTAATGCCGACCATTTTCCGGATGCTTTAAAGAAATCATCTGCCTGGTCGAGCATGCCTGCATCCTCAAGTCTTTTTCTGAATATTTCAAAATTTCTTGGTTGAAGCACACCTGTATATTTTTTAATCTCATTATAATTCGGATATATTTGAAACTGCCCCGTCTCATGACTTATAACAGGAACTGTGGATGCACTGATTGCTTTTGAAAAATTCATGACAGAATTCGGGTAAGTATGATTGATATATCCTCCATCATAAGCATCGGCAAAAGAAAACGAACCTCTTACATGCGTATTAAACGAATTGTGCTCCTCCCCTCCTATACGGCACGTCACCAAGAAATCTTCACCTGGTATCTGCCCTCTAAATCCCAAAAAGTTGTTTGCCCCGAAAGCATATAAATGCCTGTTGTCTACATCCCTGAACGTTTTGACAAAATTATCCATCACTTCCTGATCGCCAAAAAGCTCATTCCCCAAAGCAAACATTACAAAAGATGCGTGATTTCCATATGCATTCTGAATATTAACACCTTCTTTTGTGAGGAAAGAATTTAATCGATCATCCTCTTTTTTTAGAGTTCCCCAGAAAGGTAGCTCTGGCTGTAAGTAGATACCCTCAATATCGGCAGCATCGAAACAAGCTTTAGGTGGGCACCACGAATGAAAGCGGTAATGATTAATACCATATTGTTTGGCTATCTGAAAATACTTTCTCCATGTTTCCAAATCCATTGCGACATGAGCCGTCAGCGGAAAAACACATGCATCATGTTTCCCCCGCAAAAATGTTAGATTATCGTTGATTGTAAATTGGGAACCTTTAGCTTTAAAGTCTCTTAGTCCGAAATTAATAGTCTTCGAATCGCAGAGGCCTGTGCCATCATCAAGCGTCACTTTCAATTTATAGAGCGATGGATGAAATTCACTCCACAGTAAAGCATCGTCTCCCAGCGTATATTTTATTTCAATTTCATCTTTAGATATATCTAAATCTTGACTGATTGCTTTAACTATATGTTTTTTGTCAGTGTTCCAAGCTTTTGCTTGTAATTCTATTTTAGCAGGACTTCCCCTTTTCTCTGGATTTGAAAGTTTTATTTTCACCAAAATTGATTTGTCTTTTGCGTCAGGATATACCTGAACATCCTGAATGTGCAATATATTTGTTGCCTCAAGATAAATCTCGCCGATAATTCCATTCCAATTTGTTTGGGTCGATTCTGTATATGCATGGGAGTTAGATAATAACTGAGGTGGTACTGACTGACCGTTATCCACCATTATAACAATGTCGTGCTTTCCGGGAGAAAGAAAAGAGGTCAGATCGTACACTTGTTGTGTAGATACATTATCGTTTGAACCAACTTTTTTCCCGTCAACCCATATATTTGTTGGCTTTGTGCGTTCAAGAAAAAGAGAGATGTTTTTTTCCTTCCAGTCTTCAGGTATATCAACCTCTTTTTTGTACCAGGCTTTTCCTACATAGGAGTATATTCGCGAAAGAAATGTAGTTTCATCATTTTTTGTATTTAATATGCCTTTCTTGTTCGTATCTGTGGTTCCCGGCAAATCGACTAAATCTGCAAAGGCTTTTGTTTGCCAGTTCTTTTCAATCCCCTCGTTTAAAGAATCCAATTCGAATTGCCATTTGCCCTGCAAATCGATTCGTCCACGTTGATAATCGCCTTTAGCCCCATTACATGAGGAAAATATTGCAACGAAAGCAAGTAAAAATAGGGTAGTGTATTTTTTCATAATTAAAATTGTATTAAACAAAGAAACACGAGTTTGAGGTTTGAGCGAGCTATTTCTATTTAATAATACATCTTATTCCAGCCGTATAACTCAGGCAAGAATCCTCTTTGAACTACGAACAAAATAAATACAAATAATTGCTTCACCAACGTAATCGAAAATAGGACGGCAAGTTATAGAAATAAAAATTTATAGCAAAAAAAGGGAACAGTTAGTTCATAAGAAATTATCAATGAAAATTTTAACAATTTGCATCCTAGGGCTAATTGACCTATCTTTGTCGCATTAACTCAAAAAAATAGAATAATGGCAGAAGCTACAGCATGTCCAAAATGCAACATGGAAAACACATATTTCGACGGAACAGCATATGTTTGCCCTGATTGTTTTCACGAATGGACAGGAGAAGGGGATACCGATGCAGAAGACACAACTCCACGAGACAGTAATGGTGCAGAACTTTCGGATGGTGACGCAGTTACCGTAATCAAAGATCTTAAAGTAAAAGGATCTTCTATGGTTATCAAACGCGGTACAAAAGTAAAAAGCATACGATTGACTGAAGAACCAACAGAAGTAGATTGTAAAATAGATGGCTCGAGCATTGTTTTAAAAACTTGCTTTTTGAAGAAATAATAACTTCAACAAAAAATATACGGGGTGTTTATAACTTTAACGTTACAAACACCTTTTTTATTTGCAGACTCTTATACCTTTGTGTTTATTATGCAATACGATTTATTTTCTCAATCAAAATATAAATTTTTCAGCTTAGGCAGTGGCAGTAGCGGCAACTGCTATTACTTGGGTACCAAAGAGTATGGAATACTCATCGACGCAGGAGTCGGCATCCGTACTATTAAAAAAACACTGCATGAATATGGCATTGCAATGGAAAAGATTATTGCCATACTGATTACTCACGACCATGCCGATCATATCAAAACCGTAGGATGCCTCGGTGATAAACTAGCAATACCTGTGTACACTACCGAAGGTGTTCATGATGGAATCAGAAGGAATAAATATCTGAATGCAAATCTCATTACCTCTCGTAGAGTTATTAATAAAGAAGAGATTTTTTCGATTCGTGATTTCCAGATTACGGCATTCGATGTACCTCACGATAGTATAGAAAATGTGGGCTACCACATTCAATTTAACGATCAGGATTTTGTACTCATCACCGATATAGGCAGAATAACTGATACTATAAGATCTTATGCGAGTAAAGCAACGCATCTGGTAATCGAAGCTAATTACGACGAAGACATGCTCCAAAATGGTAAATATCCTTATCATTTAAAACAACGTATCTCTTGTGGCATGGGGCATCTAAGCAATAAACTATCAGCCGAATTTATTTCGAGTATTTATAGCGAAAAACTACGAAACATCTGGCTGTGCCATCTTAGTCAAGATAATAATCACCCTGAATTAGCATATAGCACTGTGGAGAAGGCTCTTTCGGATAATGGCGTAGTAATTGGAAAAGATGTAAAACTGGAAGCTTTAAGCAGATATAAGGCATCAGGATTAAGAGAATTCTGATTTATTCTAACATCAGATTTATTACAGGATGATGTAACGGAAAATATGTCTTATACTTTTCATCCAATTCACCAGTCTTATAGCCAAATAAAAGACGACAGAGCAAACGAATATCTACATTAAAATCGGCCGACTCTGTAACAGCGATTTCAGAACACCGACCATTTTCTACTCTAAAAATATACTCGTCCACTTTTATTGAAAAAGTTTTATCGGTGTTTTTCCGTGCATAGATAGATAAAAGCTTTTTAGGATCAATGATGCAAGCCATTGCCGACAAATTGGTTTTAGCAGGATAATCGTCCTCTTTCGAATCTTCTATGATTGTTTTAAAATCGGCAAAACTTTTCTGAACACAAAAATCTTTAGTCCCATACAAGGAGCTAAATAGCTGATAAGCATCTTCTATGCCAGAAGTGGTATTTATTATATCTTTTAATGAAGGCAGCAGTTCTTCTCCCTTTTCAAAGACTTGTTCGTAACCATATTTTTCGTAAAATCCATACAGCCAATCTTCGGCAGGAATAAGAATGGACAAGGCAACTCCTCTATCTAATATCAATTGATGAGACTTATAAATAAGCTGTGCCATATATCCCTTCTTTCTATACTCAGGTAAAGTACATAATCCCGCCAGATAGTAAAAAGGAATATTTTCTCCGTAAAAAGTAATCGTGTAAGGTAACATCTGCAACGAAGCTACCGGTCTATTCTCTTCAAAATAGACAAGCGTATTTCCTTCTCTGTATTTATTCGAGAAATAAAGATCCATAAACTGATCTGTATCATCAAAGCAGATTTTCCACATTTGACGTACCAAAGGAGTTATTTCTTTATTTGCAAACTGTATCATTTGATTGGTTTCAATATCCCTTCCTGTAAAAGTATATCAGGATGGTACGACATTTTAGCTTTACGAAGATTGTCTATTCCCATATCCTCTTCGCGATTGACATACATAAATTCTGATGCTTCATGCTCTATGAACTGTTGATTGATGATCGTATATGCACCGTTGATTTCACCAAAAGCTTTCTCTACATGCACCACGAATGAATCTTTTGTTAATGGCTCGCCTATCGAGAATGCAACAATCTTACCGTTTACTCTGACAGCGCCTCCCCTCAATTGAAGATAATCGAAGTTTTCGAGCATTATTTTCGTTGCAATATAATCATATTGAAGAGTTTTCTGAGCCTTAGGTATATTATTGCCTTCCCATTCATCGAGCATTTCAATACATTCGTTCAGCTCAGCAGGAGTTGTCAAGGGGAAATACTCCCAATCGGGATGATCTGCTTTGAACCGATTGATATGATTGCGTTTACTTTGCAATTTCTTACCCGAAAGTTTAATCAGTTTTTCAGATAAATATATGTATTCATCATTATCACGGTCGCATATATACTGAAATTGGCCGGGCATTTCGTGCTTAATAAGCTCCCACATTTTAAGAGAAATACCTTTCATCTGAAAAGGTATCTTATTATCTTTTGCATCTTGAATTATTAACGCAAAAGCATCAGTAAGGGGCATTTTACCAATAGGCATCATGTAATAAATTTCTCCATTGGAATCTACAAACCGAAGAAAAATAGTTTGATGCACGACTGCAAATACTGTTTTGAATTTAGCATTCCAGGCATAAAGATTTGTAAAGCAAAAGTCACAGGCCCTATATGTATTGCCCGCAAAACAGGCATCCATCTCTTTTTTATCAGACAGTTCTATTTGTTTAAAGTTGATCATAAAATGGTTTTGAAAATTTCCATTAGCAAAACAAAGCTACCATAATTATTGTTTAATAGCGAACATCTATGATAGATTTATATTATTAGTTATAAGATTTGTTTATACCAGATTTTATAACGTAATTTGCTCATTATAAAGAACCATTCTATATAAGGAACTATCAGAAGATGCCAAATACAAAGAAAGTACTTGCTGTTGCAGAGACATCGTACATTATTCGCAAAGGACTCGTATATGTACTATCGCAACTAGCTAGTGTATCGAAGGTTGTGGAACTGAAAGAAATGGAGGACATTAATTATCAACTTGATATTTTACGTCCGGATGCTGTATTGATTAATCCTATGCTATTGGGGCATACAGCTAAACATAACATTCGCCAACAACTTAATTTGAATAAACAAACGGCTATCATAGCACTGGTGTACAACCTAATTGATGAGCAGTTTTATAAATCATACGACGCAGTCATCAGAATTAATGATTCTGAGTCTAAAATAGAGGAGATACTTCTTGCTTGTTTGAATAAGGAACAAAATAATCAGGCAGAGTTAGAAGGTTTAAGTGATAGAGAAAAAGAAATATTGATAAGCGTGGTGAAAGGGATGAGCAATAAAGAAATTGCCGACCATCATAACATATCTATCCATACAGCTATAACGCACAGACGAAATATTACGCGAAAGCTTAAAGTACACAGTATTTCAGGATTGACTATTTATGCCATCATCAACAAACTTATTGACATTTCCGAAATAAAATATCAGGACGAATAAAAATTAATTGCTATGCAAAATATAACTATTGTGTTTAAGAAGTCAATGAAAATGTCGGATCTGATTGATTCCGATTATCGATTGCTGCTACTTCTAAACCGCCTTAATATATCTTTGGGATTTGGCGAGAAAAGTGTAGATGCCGTTTGTCAGGAAAATAATTTTGACACCAATTGTTTTTTATTCCTGGCGAACTATCAATCGAATAAATCCATTACAGATATACAGCATACTTTCGAGTCATTACCTTTGGCTCCATTCTTACACTATCTGAAAAATTCGCATCATTATTTTCTCGATCAGAGATTACCAAACATACGCCGTAAGCTCGAAATGGTGTTCGAATCTTCCGATAAAAGGCTCCAAAATATAGTTCTCAACTTTTTTGATAATTATACTAAAGAGGTATTTGAGCATATGCAATACGAAGATGAAGTGGTGTTTCCTTATGTATACTCGCTCATAAACGAAGATAATCTAGATCAATACTCGATTAATATCTTCGAAGAGAGGCATAATGATATAGAAGGTAAGATGAACGACCTGAAACAAATATTGATGAAATACGTTTCGGGTACAACAGACCAAATACTTATGGTAAATATTTTAATGGAACTATATATGTCGGAAGAAGAACTGGAAGCACATACATTTATAGAAGATAGTTTGGTTATACCACGAGTAAAGCAAATAGAGAAAAAGAGGTTAGAAAAATAAGTCTTATTTTCGCCCTTTCTTATTACTCTTTTCCGCCATTGTACCCATTAATAATTCTTGCAGTTTTTCGGGAGTAACATTTGTCTGGATTTCTCCACCGCTGGCAAATGAAATTTTACCCCTTTCTTCGGAAACGATAATCACTTTGGCATCTGTTTCCTGCGAGATACCTAATGCAGCTCTATGCCTTAATCCCAGCGACTTTGGCAGATCTTGATTTTGAGAAATAGGCAGAATACATCCGGCAGCCTTGATTCTATTATCAGCTATTATCATCGCACCATCATGCAAGGGCGTATTTTTGAAGAAAATGTTTTCTATTAATCGTGTACTTATCTCCGCATTAAGCATTTCGCCTGTTTGCTCGAAACTACTCAGCTTCATTTCCTGCTCTATTACAATCAATGCCCCCGTATAAGTTTTTGCCATATTCATGCACGCCAAAACGAGAGGTGTAACAATTGTATCTGACAAATCGCCGGAGTCTTTAGAACTGAATATCTTAGCGAAAAACCGAAATGTTTTGTTTGAGCCCAACGACATCAAAAAACGCCTGATCTCATCCTGAAAAATAATAATAAGAACAAACAACCCGATACTTACGAATTTATCGAGAATAGCTCCCATCAAGCGCATCTGAAATACCTGCGACACAAGTATCCAAAGAATCATAAAAGCTAGTACTCCTTTGAATATAGCTCCTGTACCGGATTTGGCAACAAGATTGTACAATTGATACATAACTATTGCTACCAATAGTACATCAATTATATCTTTTATTCCAAAAGGCTCTAACATAATCCTTTGCTTAAATTATCAAGTGTTTCTATTATTTGAATAGATTCTACTGCTTCCCTCACATCGTGTACACGAAGAATATTCGCACCGTTCTGAATAGCAAATGTATTTAAAACTGTCGTACCATTTAAACTTTCAGTCGGATTTATTCCTAATAAATTATAAATCATCGATTTTCGCGAGATACCCACGAGGAGAGGCAGGTCGAAAATATCAAATCCCTTAAGAGATGCCATCAACTCATAATTCTGCTTTACAGTTTTACTAAAGCCAAATCCGGGATCGATAATTACATCGTTCACTCCCAATAAATGCAACTCTGCTATTTTCTGTGAGAAATAATAGAATATATCCTGAATCAGATTATCATATTTCGTTTGCTTCTGCATAGTTTGAGGAGTTCCACGCATATGCATTAAGATATAAGGCACTTTCAGATCGGCCACCGTTTCAAACATATTCTTATCGATCTCTCCACCTGATATATCATTGATAATAGCAACTCCATACTCTTCTACACAACGGCGAGCTGTATTACTATAGAAAGTATCCACTGATAGAATTGAATCAGCGAATTCGCGATTAATGACTTTCAATGCAAAACCCAAACGCTCCATTTCTTCTTCGCTTGTAAGCATAGTCGAAGATGGGCTTGTAGATTGACCTCCAATATCGATAATCTTACCACCTTGTGATAGAATCTCATTCACCCGAAGTATTATCTGCTCTTCGGTTTGTTTGCGACTACCTTCGTAAAACGAATCGGGAGTAATATTCAATATACCCATCACAATTGGATGGGACAAGTCTAATAATTCTCCTTTTATATTAATTGTCTTCATAATAGCTTACATAAAAATCTTCCAGAATTTCTCCGGATTCTAATCTCATCCGAAAACGGAGAAAATAATATATTTGTGGAATAATGAAAGGAATGGCAAAAAACATCATTTGTAAAGACGGTAGCAATCCATTACTTAATCCACCAAACAAGCCTGCTATCAATGGAAATAAAATAATCGGACTGAAAAAAGACAGAAGCGAAAAGATAAACTTGTCTCTTACCGTTTTGTACAAATTTAAATAAATCGAATAGGAACAAAGGCTACATATAAAGCTATAGGTGATACAAGCGCCAAGAATCAAAATATGCGAGAAACCTGCTTCTCCATGACTATTTCTCATTTCTTCAGGTGTAAGTTCTTCCATGAAAAATAAAGAATACACAATGAAAATAATTACTGATATAATAATACTTATACCAAATACCTTTAGCGGAGTGTATTTACAGAATTTATCAAGTTTGGTCATCTGCTTACATGCTTATAATCTGAATCGTTGTTACAATTGAATTATATTTTCTTCCAATATCGTTATTTTTTCTATTCCATCTTCAGTTACTACAAAAGTATTTTCAACACCGACAGCACCAACTTCGGGAATCACAAATTTAGGTTCTAAAGCAAAAACGATATTCGGCTCAAGCAATTCTTTCGAGCGGGGAGTTAACACAGGCGGTTCATTTATTTCGAGACCGACCCCATGACCAATAAATTTAGCCTGTTGCTTTGTTCCCATAAAATAGACTTCAAGATTATTCTTTTTCACCAATTCCATCGCAATATTATACATTTCCGAACAAGCAGTACCCGGACGGGCCGTATCCATCACACGATCTTGTATTTCGCGCGATACTTCATGTGCCCTATATGCGAGATCAAGCGTTTTACCGACAGAGAACACACGCGTCATATCGGTCATCCACGGCGAATAATTACCTGCCATGTCTACCATTATCGTCTCCTTCTCCTGCAATTTCTGCCCACTTGCACCAAGCGGTAAAACAGGACTTGTACCTGAACCACCTAAAGCATAGTCGAAGGGTGAGGGTGCTTCTGCATTTTCTCCAGCTAAAAGGCTACCCATGTAGATATCCATATTTTCGCCATAACTACGGAAAATACCTAACGAGCCATGCAAACGCATTAGTTTTTCTATCTCAATTTGGAGCTCCACATCTGTCATTCCTCTTCGAAAGACCGATGGTATCAACTTATAGACAGCTTCGTGCTTGCGTGCACAAGCTCTCACTTGCGATAGTTCACAATCTGTCTTTACACATCGCAGTTTACGCATGAAAGTGGAAGCATTAGCTGCTTCTTTAATATTCAGCGTATTCATCAGACGCATGCATTCCCCGAAAGGAAGAACATCTGTCTCTATTAAAACAGTTTCAGGCAAATTTATGCCTCTGTTTTGTAACTCTTCAACTATCTGTTCGGGCTTACGGATGTATATCGTATTATCGAAAGCAATGCCTTCGGGTCTTTTCACAAAATGTATCGGTTTCCCTTCGGCCGACAGGTAAAAATATCCGTTATAGATACACCCTGTCATATAAAATACATTTACACCGGTAGCCAATATACAAGCTTCGATATTCGCCGCCTGCATCGCTTTTTGAAGTCGAAGGCTACGAATTTCTAAGTCTTTCGACAATGCTATTTGATAGTCCATTATCTATATAATTTATTTTTCTCAATATATTCATATACACTGTCAGGCAAGAATGCTTTTATATTTTTACCTACAGCAATACTTTCACGAATAAAAGTCGATGAAATCTCTATAACCGGAGATTCTAATGCTTCAACTTTTTGTCTCAATTTAGTTGGAATAGTGATTCGATAGCCTACACGGGGATAAACCTTTATAGGGTACTCCTGTACCATTTTGTCATAATCTTTCCATTCCTCAAAATTGCTCCAATTGTCAGCCCCTATAATAAGCATGAAGTTATTTGCAGGATAAGCCAATTGAAGAGCCTCCAATGTATTAATTGTGTAAGAAGGTTTAGGCAAAAACAGCTCGAAATCACTCGCCTTCAATCGTGAATATCCTTCAAGAGCTAGTTGAGCCATACGAAAGCGTTCCTTTTCATCCAATAAACCGACATTATCCTTCAATGGATTCTGCGGGCTAACCAAGAACCATACTTCATCTATTTCAGTAAACTCTACAATATAGTTTGCCAAAATAACATGTCCTATATGTATCGGATTGAACGAACCCGAAAATACGCCTATATTCATTCTGCTAAAAAATCACTTACTATTTTTAATGCCTCTGCTTTTGCTGTATCCAAATCATTGTTCATGATAATCACATCGAACTGAGGTGCAAAAGTCAATTCATATTCTGCTTTTTCAACGCGGGATTCTATTACTTCCAGCGAGTCTGTGCCTCTGGCTATTAGTCGGGAACGTAGTTCTTCAACCGATGGCGGCTGTATAAAAACAGACAAAGCCCTGTCGCCATAGTATTTCTTAATGTTGCATCCGCCAACAACGTCTACATCGAAAATAACATTTCCTCCCGAATTTATAATGCGCTCTACTTCCGCCTTAAGTGTACCGTAGAATTTATCTGTATATACTTCCTCATATTCGAGGAATTCACCATTTGTAATCTTTTGGCGAAATTCTTCCGGTGTATGAAAATAGTATTCAACACCATGTTTTTCTTCTCCTCGTGGCAATCGGCTCGTTGCTGATATGGAAAACTGCAAATTCAAATTTTGCAAAAGCAAATAATTCACAATGGTAGATTTTCCCGAACCCGATGGAGCAGAAAATATGACTAAATGTCCCATTATTATTTTATCCTTGTATTTATTTTATAAAGATTACAAAACGTTTAATATCTGTTCCTTAATTTGTTCCAGCTCATCTTTCATACGCACTACCGTTTGTTGCATCTCAGCATGATTAGATTTTGAACCCATTGTATTTATTTCGCGACCTATTTCTTGTACGATAAAACCTAGCTTTTTACCTTGTCCTTTACCTGTTTTTATTGTTTCTAAGAAATAGCTCAGGTGATTGGTCAGTCGAGTCTTTTCTTCGTTTATATCGAGCTTTTCAATATAATAAATCATCTCTTGCTCGAAACGGTTCTTATCATAATCAAGATTATCTATTTTTTGAATCGCTTCTATTATGCGGGTTTTCACTTTGTCGATGCGCTCTGCTTCGTAAGATTCTACTTCCAATAATAAAGCAGAAATATTCGCTATTTTTTCCTCAAAAAGCTTCTGAAGCATTGCCCCTTCTTGTTTGCGGAAAGCAGCCATATTCTCCAAAGCCTCATCTATTACTTTCGATACACTCTCCCATTCTTCTACGTCCACTTCTTGCGCCTCATATTTCAGCACATCGGGCATGCGCAGTAGTACCTGATACCAGTCTTGTGGTGTAGCAACACCTAGCTTGGTAGCAGATTCTGTTATTTGAGCATGATAAGCTTCAATAATATTCTGATTGAGTTGCGTGGTAGTTTCATTTCCTACATTTTCGATATAAATAAGAAAATCTACTTTTCCACGTTCCAATGTTCTGGCCAGAAGGTTACGCACAGCCATTTCGTTTTCCTTATACAGATTAGGCATTCGAACCGAAAGATCCAATTGCTTACTATTAAGAGACTTTACTTCGACAGTAATTTTTCTTTTTGCTAGCTCACCTGTGGCCTTTCCGAAGCCGGTCATTGATTGTATCATATAATTTTCAGATTTTAGAATGACAAAAATAAGCAAATATTAGGCGCTATGGTTAAAAATGAAGAACTTTAAATGCTACAGATGCGTTATTGATTAATGAAATCTTTATTTTTGTAAAAAATTAACGTATTTTTATGGAAAAAGCACTATTTGTACAATATCCTAAATGTAGTACATGCCAAAAAGCCGGTAAATGGCTTAAAGAGAATAACATTGAAGTCGAAAGCCGAGATATAACAAAGGAAAATCCGACAAAGGTTGAACTGGCCGCCTGGATCAAAAAATCGGGGCTACCCATTAATAAATTCTTCAATACATCAGGAAATATTTACAAAGCAGAAAATCTGAAAGAGAAGGTAAAAACTGCATCTGAAGATGAGTTATTAGACATTTTATCATCCAATGGCATGGTTGTGAAACGACCTATTGTTGTAACCAAAAACCATGTACTAGTAGGTTTTAACGAAAAAGAATGGGCAGAAAATCTGAAATGACTACTTTCACCGAATGGAAGAGAACGATGAGGAAGTAAAAGTTCCTAAAAAAAAGAAAAGTCTTATAAAAAGACTCTTTAAATTTTTGCTATACACAATCCTAGGTTTCATAGGATTGAATGTATTGCTGTATTTTTTATTGTCCATTCCTGCCATTCAACAGAAAGTAGCAAATTTTGCCGTCAATCAATTAAAATCGAAGCTCCAAACGGAAGTTTCGATAGATGAAGTACGGCTAAGCCTATTTAATCACGCCACTTTAAAGGGTGTATATATAGAAGATCAGTCTAAAGACACTTTACTTTACGCTCAATTTCTTGATGTACAACTTAGCCCGTGGGAGCTATTGAGAAGTAAAAAACTTGCAATAACAAGTATTACATTAGACGATTTTCTTATAAATGTAAGTCAGAAAGACAGCATCAGCAATTTCAATTTTCAGTTTGTTATTGATGCTTTTGCGAGCACTGACACTACGAAGGTAGACACTACGAAAAGTGCATTGACAATAGTTATCGAAGACATTGACATCAAAAATGGACGACTCAATTATAATGTACTAAACAAACCGGCGACACCCGGATTATTTAATGCTTCGCATATCTCGCTCTACGATGTAAATGCAAATGTCGATCTGAATTCCATAGATATAGACAAACTGGATGTTTCATTAAACAAACTAACAGCAAAAGAAAGATCGGGACTCGAAATAACAAGCCTTACCGGAAAAGTATATTCCGAAAAATCGCAACTATGGGTAGATAATCTATCTTTATCTTTACCCAACTCGCATTTAAAAACAAACCAGGTCAGATATAACTTATCCACAAGTGAATTCGAAATCGGTACAGAGGACACAGAAATTGCAGGAGAAGATTTCACATCGATCTTACCTAACCTCAAATATCTTACACATAAGATTTCTCTCAAAACAAATATAAAAGGCACACTTCCTTTTGTCAATATGGAGAAAATAAGCCTTAATTACGGAGAAGATTGTATTCTGGAAGGAAAAGCTTCTATATCAAGCTATGAAAAATATGGTGAGGCCGACATCGACCTTTCTATCGATAAATTCAGTATACAACCCAACGCAGTTACTGCATTCGCCCGCATTGGCGACAGCACATTTGTAGCGCCTGATATATTGAAAAGCATGGGTACTATCTTCCTTAAAGGCAAATTAAATGGTAAATTGAGCGGATTCAGATTAAACACCGAAGCATGGACACGTCAGGGAGCCATCACCCTTCTGGCAAATGGAGCTATAGACACTACGTTTACTAACTTCAATGTGAATGCACGACTGAATACTCAAAACTTCAATCTGGGTAGGCTTTTAAACCAAGAAAAAGATGGTATAGGTAAGCTATCAATGCATGTGAATCTGAATGCAAGACAAAGTAATAAACAATCGCTGACTGCACAGCTGCAGGGCGTGATAGATGCTTTGGAAATGAACGAAAGGGAGAGTCTTAAGAATGTCAATTTCAATGGATTTTACAATCCTGTCAAAATGGGATTGACCGCCCAAGTCAGTTCTCCTACAGGCTCTATTTTTGCAGATGTAGATATGACTCAGGCAGCGGTACCGGATATAAATGTGAGACTAAATATAGATACATTTAAAATAGATCGTATATATGTAAATGAGGCATGGAAAAATCCACTTTTATCCTTACGGCTCGATGGTCATATAAAAGGACTGGATATTGATAATATGTCAGGACGTGCAACTATAGACAGCCTTGATTTTCATGGTGATAACTTCAATTTCAGACCCGGATTATTTACACTGGAATTAGGCAGACAAGGCGATAAAAACGACAAATACATATCATTTACATCGTCGCTGCTAACTGCAAACATAAGAGGTCAGTACAAATTTCTGACATTAGCCAATGAATTTAGCAATCTGATGTATAAATATATGCCGAGCGTATTTGAAAAACCAAAGTATGCTAAAAAAGATCAGAATAATTTCGACTTCAGTATATCTGCTCAAAATACCGAAGAATTGGGCAAAATATTTGCACTCCCGGTCGATATTATTGTTCCTGCAAACATAAATGGGCGTATAAATACAATAGATCATAAAATAACGATAAACGGAAATATCCCCCATCTCAAATATGGAGAGATGGACATAAAAGACACAAAGCTAGATGTAGCCAATTTAGATTCAGCTTTCAACATTACGCTGGGATCACAAGTCCATATGGACAATGGTATTTATAATCTTGCCTTGAATGTGAACGGTGCAAAAGATGAAATACATAGCCTTTTGAAAGCGAATAGCGACAGTGCTAAAATCGATATTAAAGGACAAATAGAAGCTTTGGCCAAATTCAACAGAAGTGAGAAGAAAGAATTAGTATCCCTTCTTCAATTTGTCGCTTCGGATATAAAAGTAGGAAAACTCAACTTGAATTTACTGCCGGGTAAAATTACAAATATCGGCGAACGTACAGAGATCAGCAACGTTGGTGTTAATCTGAATAATAAGAAATATATCGGAGCCAATGGTGTGATATCAAGAGAAAACGCTGATAGTATAAAAGTATATTTCGAGCAGGCGCAAGTAGGAGATTTGTTAGAAGCATTCGATGTTAACTATGTACATGGAGTAGTTAATGGAGATATAGTGATGACAAATATTTTAGAGCAACCTGAACTTTATACGAAAGGCTTCAAAATGACTGACATTATCGTATTTAAAGATACGTTGGGCTCCCTCGACCTCGAAAGCGAATGGAGCAATGAATTGAAGGGGATAAAACTGAACGCATCCCTCCATAAGGAAATAGAAAAGCAAGCCGAAATAAAAGGAATGATATATACTAATCAGGATTCTCTCGATCTTAAAGTCCATCTTGATAAATTACCTATAGGCTGGATGAAACCGTTTGTAGCTGATATGGTAAACCAACTTTCGGGCACTATCAGCACTGATCTCACAGTGGAAGGAAGTATGAAAGAGCCAAAAGTAAAAGGATTCTTTGGCTTTAATGAGGCATCTGTTGGGATAGATTATACAAATGTAGTCTACACTATTTCGGATACAATAGATGTCACTCCCGATAAAATAGGCTTCGATAACTTGAGGCTAAAAGATTCTCAGGGTCATACAGCCAGAGTGAGTGCAACTGTTACTCATAAAAACTTTGCGGACATGAAATATACTGTAGATATGAACATGACTAATCTCATGGTATTGAATACAGAAAACCGTACTGACAGTTTATTCTATGGTCGTGTATTTGCATCGGGAAGTGTAAAAATAGTTGGTGATGATAACAACATCAACATGAATATGCAGATCAGAAATGACAAAAATTCGACACTCAATATTCTAGTCCCACAAACATCTGAAGCTACCGATTACAAAAGTGTTGTATACATAAATGTACCACAAGAGAAACTAATCGAGAGTAACATAAACGCTGCATTAAGATCACGCAAATCAGATGCTCTACCATTAAAACTAAATGTAAAACTGAATGTGACATCCGATCTGACTCTTGGTATAATTATCGACCCGAATACAGGTGATGCAATGGAGGTGAGGGGAAATGGAAATATAAACTTCAGTTACGATATGCGAACTGAGAACATGACCACTTTTGGCGATTATACACTCACCGATGGGAATGTCAGATTTAATCTGCAAAATATCAAAAGATTAGACTTTAGAATAAGAGAGGGCGGTAAACTTAATTTCATTGGCGATCCATTAAAAACAAATTTCAATATTGCAGCTTTCCGTAGAGTGAGAGCCGATCTTAAAACATTAGATCCTAGTTTTGAGTCAGACTTAATTTCGACAAGAGTGCAGGTAGACTGTATCTTAGGAATAAGTGGGAATATGGATAAAATGAACCTGACCTATGACATTAGTCTGGTAGATTCTAATGACGATTTTCAACGTAAGCTCAATAGCTTAATCAATACTGATGAACAAAAGATTATACAATTTGCATACCTTATCGCTTCCGGCTCATTCCATTCGTCAAGTAGTACAAGTGGTGCGAATTTCACCGAAGGCATGTGGACAAACATGGCTTCGAGTGCATTATCGAATGGCCTGAATGCTGCCTTTGGCAACATATTGGGGGATAAATGGGAAATAGGTACAAATATAGAGTCGAACGATGGCACAATGTCTAATATGGATATGAGCGTAAATGTTTCGACTAAATTCCTTGATGATAAATTGAAATTGAATACCAACTTAGGGTATAGAACAGAAAATTCGGCTACAATGGACAACTCATTTATCGGAGACTTCGATGTAGAATACCAATTGAGTAATGTCTGGACCCTAAAAGCATATAACCACGCCAATGATAGCTTCTATCGTCAGGCTCCATATACGCAAGGAGTAGGTATTGTTTATACGAAGGAAGCGTCTACACTGAAACGATTATTCCAATCGTTCAGACGGAGAAGAAGGATGAGAACCCAACAGGAAAACCAAACTGATTCGACCAAGATGGCAACGGATTCTCTGAAAATCACGACCGATTCTATTAAACCAATAGTGAAGCAGCCAATTATAAACGAGAAAAAGAAATAAGACATTTTCAGTTTATAGCAAAAGTTTATATCTTTGCACTCCATTAATCGAATATAAATAACGAATTTACAATATGTTTGAAAGTCTTAGTAGTAGATTAGAACGATCGTTTAAAATCTTGAAAGGTGAAGGCAAAATCACCGAAATAAATGTAGCCGAAACGCTTAAGGATGTACGCCGTGCGTTACTCGATGCCGACGTTAACTACAAAACAGCAAAACAATTTACCGAAACTGTTAAAGATAAAGCAATGGGACAAGACGTGCTTACTGCCGTTAAACCTGAACAGCTTTTGGTGAAAATTGTACATGACGAGCTAGCCTTGTTGATGGGTGGTACTGCTACCGATATCAACATAAAAGGTTCGCCTGCAATTATATTGATGGCCGGTCTGCAAGGATCAGGTAAAACAACATTCTCGGGCAAACTTGCCAAAATGTTGAAATCTAAAAAAGGCAAAAATCCACTTCTTGTGGCTGACGATATATATCGCCCTGCTGCTATTGAGCAATTGAAGATACTGGGTGCTCAAATAGAGGTCCCTGTATATTTCGAAGAAGACAGCAAGGATCCTGTACAGATTGCATTGAATGCAATCAAACAAGCGAAACAAAATGGCAATGATCTTGTCATAATAGATACTGCCGGCCGTTTGGCTGTTGACGAAGAGATGATGAAAGAGATTACAGCTATCAAAAATGCTGTAAAACCTGACGAAATTCTATTCGTAGTAGACTCGATGACAGGACAAGATGCCGTGAATACAGCCAAAGAATTTAACGACAGATTGAATTTTGATGGTGTTGTATTAACAAAACTTGATGGTGATACGCGTGGTGGTGCTGCGCTTTCTATCCGTTCGATAGTAGACAAACCTATCAAATTTGTAGGAACAGGCGAAAAAATGGATGCTCTCGATGTATTCCATCCCGATCGTATGGCTGACCGTATATTGGGTATGGGTGATATCGTATCACTCGTAGAAAGAGCGCAAGAGCAATACGATGAAGAAGAGGCACGCCGCCTGCAAAAGAAAATAGCAAAGAATCAATTCGACTTCAACGATTTTATCGGACAGATACAACAAATTAAAAAGATGGGTAATCTAAAAGATTTGGCTGCTATGATTCCGGGGGTAGGCAAGTCTATCAAAGACCTGGATATTGACGATGACGCATTCAAAAGTATCGAGGCTATTATCTATTCGATGACTCCAAAAGAAAGAAGTAATCCTGAAATCTTAAACGGAAGCCGTCGTCAGCGTATTGCTGCTGGTAGTGGAACATCTACTCAAGACGTGAATAAGTTGATCAAACAATTTGATCAAACACGTAAAATGATGAAAATGATGACCCAGATGAAAGGTGGTAAAATGCCACAAATGAAAAAATAAGATTGTATTTATATATTGAAAGGAGGAGCAGATGTTCCTCCTTTTTTATTTATAAATAACGTGAGTTTGACAGAAAAAAGGAACAACAAAATTTTCATTCGAATTTGTCATCCAGCTACGCAGTGAGGGATCTATTATTCTACAATAAGGAAAAGTCGAGATCCCTCACTGCGTAGCGGGATGACAGAATGGACGAAAGACTGATACCAAATCATAAAGCATAAGTTATATGATATTTAATATCGAACTTACTTTAAATAATAAATATTGACCTCTATTTTGTATCTTTACACCCATAATCTCAAATAAGAAAGAATGCAACTAATTGACGGAAAAGCCATATCGGCACAAATGAAGATTGAAATAGCAGAAGAAGTTGCCCGAATAAAAGCTGCGGGAGGTAAAACTCCTCATCTGGCAGCAGTACTTGTGGGACACGATGGTGGCAGCGAAACTTATGTAGCCAGCAAAGTACGTACATGCGAAGAAGTTGGATTTAAATCATCTCTAGTTCGTTATGAAGATAACATCACCGAAGAAGAACTTCTGGCTTGTGTAGACCGTTTGAATAAAGATTCTGATGTGGACGGTTTCATTGTACAATTGCCTCTACCCAAACATATATCGGAACAAAAAGTAATAGAAGCCATCGACCATCGCAAAGATGTGGATGGATTCCATCCTATCAATGTAGGGCGCATGTCAATCGGATTACCCTGCTTCGTATCGGCTACTCCGGCAGGTATCGTAGAACTCTTGAAACGATATAACATACCGACACAAGGCAAACACTGCGTTGTACTAGGTCGCAGTAATATTGTAGGAAAGCCCGTTGCCAATTTGATGATGCAAAAAGGTTATCCGGGTGATGCTACTGTAACGGTTTGCCATAGTCGCACACCGAACATTAAAGAGGTTTGTCTAAGTGCCGATATTATTATCGCAGCTCTTGGCGTTCCCGAATTTTTGAAAGGAGATATGGTAAAAGAAGGTGCAGTAGTAATAGATGTAGGTACTACCCGTGTTGCTTCGACAGAAACAAAATCAGGATTCAAACTTAAAGGAGATGTAGCTTTTGATGAAGTTGCTCCTAAAACATCATATATCACTCCTGTTCCGGGAGGAGTCGGCCCGATGACAATTATCTCTTTGATGAGAAATACATTATTGGCAGGTAAGAAAGATATATATAAGTAAATTCAGAACTTTCTATAGAATGGATAATCGGCGATGGAGAGCAATTCTTTATCGCCGCTACTATCTCCATATGCATATAATTTATAGGAATCTCTATCAGGATACAATGCGAGTAAACGATTTACTTTCTCCCGCCCATAACAGTTCTTACTTGCAAATCTACCCGTTATTATATTATCTTTTATTTCTATCTGCGTACCAATTACCTCTTCTATATTTGAAGTATTTGCCCAAGGTTTAATCCAATCGACAATAGAAGCACTTATTATTATTATCTGATGCCCTTCTGATTGGTGCCACTTAATCTTATCAGCAGCTTCTAAATTCGTTATTTCATCAATTCTCCTACTATATCTCTGACAATAAAGATCGAAATCAGGTTTCTTTTTTCCTTTGAAGAAAAAGGAAAACATACGTTGTTTTGCTGATTCATTTGTAATAAAACCAAGCTTAAAAAGAACTAATATTGGCGATAAAATAAGCAATCCAGCTACTAACTTCCATCCCCCATGACAAAAAACGATAAAGTCAAAAAGAGTATCCTTCACTGTAATCGTCCCATCAAAATCGAAGACTGCAATAATTCTTGATTCTTCAACAATTTTCATGCCATAACGTTTTATTTGTAAAGAAGTGAAAATATCAAAAAAGTACCTATCCAACCAATAAATATTATATGCATAAAGCGATCTTTAATAAATATTTTAGTTGGATTTCCTCCATCCCCTTTTACAAAAACAATTTGTAAATAGCGTAGAATACCAAGTATAACAAAAATAGAGGATAGATATAAATTTTCCCCATTACGAGCAATCACTTCGGGTGAAACCGTGTACATGATATAAGAAACAATTATAATACTAGACATTATAGTAATAACAGTATTCAAGAAATCGAGATTATAACCATCCAGATTTTTTCGAGCCTTATTACCCGTTTCAATAAAAATAAGAACATCATCTCTCCGTTTCCCCAGAGCTAAAAGTAATGCTAACAAAAACGTCATAATTACAACCCATCTGGAAAGAGGTACATCTGTTACCAACCCACCGAGAAAAAGACGTATAACGAAACCCGCAGCGACAATAGAAACATCAACAATAGCAATATGCTTCAACTCAAATGAATAAAGGACATTTAACACAAAGTAGAGTCCCAATAGTGCAACAGCATAAATATCTTTTAATAAGAATATATATATTGAGAATCCTGATGCAAGCAAAAAAGTAAATAGAATAAAGGCATCTCTCTTATTTACAGTTCCCGAAGCTAAAGGTCTGTTTCTTTTCATAGGATGTAACTTGTCAGCTTCAATATCGCACAAGTCATTAACGATGTATATAGAACTGGCAACGAATGACAAACCAATAAAAGCCCAAATACAAGCTATAATTAAAGGAATCTCAGTCATCCTAAATGCAAAAAACATTGGAATAAATACGAATAGATTTTTAACCCATTGATGCACCCGTATCAGCTGTATGTATGATTTTATTCTTCTCATTATATAATTAAATTGAAATCCAGTCCGGCAATACTAAAGGATAATATTCTATCGCAAGGGTGAGAAAATTAATTAATTGGTAAATATTATTTACACACAGAAAAAGAAACATGCAAGATAATAATAATAGAAATATATTACCCGTTTTTTTACTTAATGATTTATATAACCAACCTAGAAAAAGAGGTACTACATAAACCCAATGACCTCCATATAAAAATCCCTCAGCAATACCAAATTTCAAAATTACATGTAAAAAAATATCACAGCTAAAGAATAGTACTAAAAGTTGAATATACTTATTTTTATAACCTCTAATTATAGAGTATATGATAAAAAAGAATAATAGCCCAACAAATAGATATTGCCACCAAAAATGATAACGATCGGTTTCTATCATCACCCCTGAATACTCATTCAGTCCTTTTTGTATCGGAGGAAAAAATATCGGAGATCCTAAAAATAGATCAACTACCTTCTCAAGCAAACTACTCTCGGAATAGATAAACTTATTAATCCCAGAAGTAAGATTTGAAAAAATGTTATATCTAAATTCTATCCATACAAGGCTTAAGAAAAACAATATTCCTAAAGCGAATATTTTATAAAGCTTATTTTTTATATTCCCTTTAATAAAGAATATCGGAATAATTCCTTTTGCAAAGTTTGTTATTGTTGTACCTCCTAATGCAAATGCAAAAAATATATTGGAAAGAAATGTCACTTTCTTCTCCGATAATATACAGTAGCTATAATAATATACAGTAAAAGTCAGGAGGAACAATGAAATTGTAAAAGATTCGATGGTGAAACAGAGAATAAGATTTGTTGAAAAGAACCCATAGAAGAAAACTAAAAGGTAAAGAGGGTACTTATTTACTCCTACTATAATCTTAAGATACCGATATATATAAACTATAGATAAAGAGACTATTGAAGTGCAAAATAAAACTATAAATACTCCTTTCGCTTTATAGCCGAATAATTTAATTAATACATCTCCTACCAACATTAAAGGCTTGGTGAAATAGAGCATCAAGGGATGCCTTTCCAAATTCAGAAAACCTTGATTAAATATAGGTGTATTGTCAAAAGAAAGATATAAATCATAAATTCCTGCATAAGGATAGTCTAGAATATAGGTATGGAAAAGTAAGAACAATGAATACGATAAATAAATAAAAGTAAAAAACAGAAAAAGCGATATTTCTATCTTACCCTTAGGCAGTATTGTTATAACAACGTTTTTTAGCTGTACAAAATTATCTTTTAAAACCTTTGTTTTAGAGTCCATTATGTAAAAATACAATATTTATCAGTCATTCTGATAAGGTATATTCTTAAACTCGCTTAACTCTACAATTTTGCTTTTCACCGCAGTAACATCACTATAAATAAGATTGGATAGGTCTAACTTGCGTTGTTTTTGTCCACCGTTAAGCAAAAGCACAATGTAACTCACTCCAATGTTAACCTGACTGACTGTTGTCCATTCTATCTTTACATTACTTTGTCCAGGCAAACTTGCTTCAATAGAATTACTATCGATTCTCAATGTATCTCCCGGTAACCAAAGGGTATTACTGAGCAACAATATAGCGGCCATTACGACTCCGATCAGAGAACTACAGAAAAGAATATCAAAACGACTTGCCACCCCTTCGGTAATACAGAAGTAAAGGCTGAAAATTATCAGATAAATACCGATAACAATATTAGTTATCTTTTTACCTCCCGATATACCATATTTAACAACTAACTCACTCATATCTATGTGTTTTAATGAATTTCCTACAAAGATGCAAAAATATCTTCGTAATATTTTACTTATTCTTTACAAATATCCTGAATTACCAACCCTGCTAAATTCAATCCGAAAATGGCGGTAATATGAGACATAGTACCGTTTACTTGTGCCTTTTTACTCGGGTTCTTTTCTCGAAGCAATGCCGAACTTTTAGATTCGTCCTGCTCATAAACCAAACCTTTGTTTTCTAAAAGTTCATCGCTATACACACATAAGAACTTTTTAGCAGGTTTATTTTCTTTTTTCATCCGCTGACGCAAAGCAGAAGCAAGTCTGCACCCCTGAACTTTCCAAAACTCTGCAACTTTTATTCTCGAAGGATCCATCTTTAAGGCGGCTCCCATAGATGAAAACAAAGTTCCTTGTGTTTTTGTTGCAGCTTGAATAAGATGGATTTTATGCTTGAGGCTGTCTATGGCATCTATTATATAATCATAAGTACCCAAATGGAAAGACGCTGATGACTCTTCACTATACACCTGAGCTAAAGTCGTTATTTCAGCATCTGGATTTATATCTAACAATCGCGATTTTAATACATCAACTTTTACCTGCCCCACAGTCTTGGTCGTGGCCATCAACTGACGATTTATATTTGTTTCACAGACACGATCTGCATCTACTATTGTTAAATGTTTTATCCCTGATCGTACGAGACTCTCTGCACACCAGCTACCAACACCCCCCACACCGAATATTATAACACGTGTAGAAGAAATTTTATTCATTAAATCACTACCCAATAGTAACTCGGTGCGTTTAAATATACCCTTTTCTATATCCATCTGTCGCTTTTTTCCTTTATTAAGGGTGCAAAATTACAATAAATATTCAGGATTTCATGTTAACAGAAAATAATCATATATCTTTGTCATTCAAAGAAAAATCAGTATCCATTATGAATATTTTATTGTTAGGAAGTGGCGGACGCGAAAACGCTTTAGCGTGGAAAATTAATCAAAGTACCAAAGTAGATAACCTCTACATTGCACCGGGTAATGCTGGCACTGGACTGATTGGTAAAAACATAGATTTATCTATAACCGATTTCCCCTCAATAAAACAATTTGTGTTGGAAAACAATATCGACATGATAGTTGTCGGCCCCGAAGAACCTTTGGTAAAAGGAATCTACGACTATTTTGCAAATGATACGCAAACAAAAAACATTCCGGTTGTCGGTCCTTCGCAAAAGGGTGCAGAACTCGAGGGCAGCAAGGATTTTGCCAAACAGTTTATGGTTCGCCATAATATACCTACGGCTCGCTACAAAAGCTTTTCTTTAGATCAGTTAGAAGATGCTTATTCATTCCTTGAACAGCTACAAGCACCATATGTATTAAAAGCCGATGGTTTAGCCGCCGGAAAAGGTGTGCTTATCATAAATGATCTTGACGAAGCTAAGTCCGAACTCAAAGAAATGCTTAGTGGTATGTTTGGTGATGCCAGCAAAACTGTTGTTATAGAAGAATTCTTATCGGGAATAGAATGCTCCGTATTTGTAATGACGGATGGCGATTCATATAAGATTTTGCCTGTTGCAAAAGACTACAAACGCATAGGCGAAGGTGATACAGGATTAAATACAGGTGGTATGGGAGCTGTTTCTCCGGTTTCGTTTGCTGACGAAATCTTCATGAAGAAGGTAGAGGAACGCATTGTAATACCGACTATTGAAGGCTTAAAGAAAGACAACATCACATACAAAGGTTTCATCTTCGTTGGACTGATAGAAGTAAAAGGCGAACCAATGGTAATAGAATATAATGTCCGAATGGGTGATCCTGAAACAGAAGCGGTAATGCTTCGCATAAAATCGGATTTTGTTTCTTTGCTGGAGGGTGTCGCAACCAAAACATTAAAAGAAAAAACGCTGGAAATAGACCCTAGATACGTAGTAACAGTAATGCTCGTTTCGGGCGGATATCCTGGAGACTACGAAAAGAATAAAGAAATGAACGGACTCGATGCAATATCTGACAGTATCCTGTTTCATGCAGGAACTAAATTGTCGGATGGTAAAGTTCTTACAAACGGCGGACGCGTAATTGCTGTAAGCTCTTATGGAGAGACAAAAAAAGAAGCCCTTGCTTTATCATTCCAAAATGCGGAAAAAATAAAATTCGATAAGAAATATTATCGCAAGGATATTGGCTTCGACCTGAAATAACCATTAAATAGTGAATCTCAGATCATATAAAAAGACGATTGCAGAAGGGAAAGGTATATTTATATTCGCCATCCTATTCGCGATTTTTATCCGGATAATATATTTCATATTTTCTGATGAATCGTCATTTTATATATCTTCGTCATCCAATGGCTATTTGTGGATTCCAATTTCATCCTTCTTTACTCAATCAGCAACAATCTCTTTATTGAGTACTAGTATAGCTATTGCTCTCATCGCCTTCTTGAATAGCCACATAAATACAAAATATGTATTAATCAGAAGAAAAACATTTCTACCTGCAGCCTTTTCTGTACTACTATTCAGTTGTAGTACCTTTTTTCTGGGAATGAGTGCAGAATATTTCGGAGTTTTATTCATTCTATTAACCATATCCTCTCTGTTTTCGTCATATAATAGCGACAAAAAACAATTTGGAGCATTCAATGCTAGTTTTATTCTTACACTAGGTAGCCTTTTTGTACCCGGGCTACTTTTATACTTTCCTATTTTATGGATTGGGCTGGGAATAATGAGATGCTTCAATTTTAAATCATTCTTGGCGACTATACTGGGAATAATAATTCTATACTTTCCTGCATTTTCTTATTATCTCTTTACAGATAAATTAGCTGTTTTTTATGCACCATTTACATCAGTTACTATAAATCAATTAAGTAATTTACCTATTCTAAATCTCCAGCTTGCCGATTGGATTATAATTGGATTTTCGGGAATAATAATAAGTATCATACTTATAGATAGCTACATAAACAGCTACAAAGATAAAATCAGAACACGCGCATATATCTACTTACTGATTTTAATTACTTCTGTTTCCATCTTGCTTTCTATCTTCCTCAATATTAATTATATATCTAACATATACATCGCTATAGGGGTAGGCACTTTAATTCTTTCTCATTTTTATGCTTTAGCTGAAGATAAGTGGAAAATATTCCTATTTTACCTTTACTTTATTCTATATATAGCTACTTGCTTTTTACCATATTTACCCATCTAATAAAACATTCCGAACAATCATACGTTCTATTATAAAATGATGAATGCTATGAAACTAATTTTAAAGATTACAGTTATTATACTGCTAACTAATTTATTGGCAAGTTGCAAAACAGGAGAAACAAGTATTTCTGATCAAGAAACAATCTCATGCATGACCGAAAAAATAGACTCTATGAATTATACCTTTGTTCCTTCTACTGCGACACCGATGAGTGGAGGAAGAACTATTCAGCTAACATCACCTTACTCTTTAAAAATAACAAAAGATACAATTACCTCATATTTACCCTATTTCGGCCGTGCCTATTCAGCCCCCTATTCTTCTGATGAAGGAGGAATAAAATTTGCAAGTACCAAATTTGATTACTTAATTTCGGAAAAGAAAAAAGGTATGTGGGATGTATCGATAGATATCAAAGACAACCAACATAATTATAAACTTGTTCTACGAATCGGGGATACAGGTTATACATCACTTACGGTACAGGAAAACAGCAGACAACCCATATCCTTTTACGGAAAGATTGAATAAATAACAATATTTTGTATTCTCCCAAAGGTTTTTAAGTATAAAAGTCATATATTTGGAAAATTATTATTTATTTCGCATTCTCGGAAAAGAATACATTTAGTTTTTACTTTTTTATATGCAAATATCCTTCACTGCACAGCAAATTGCTACAGTTTTAAATGGAACGATTGAAGGTGATCCTTCTGTTGAGGTTACTAATTTCTCTAAGATAGAAGAAGGTAAACCAGGGACCCTGACATTTTTAGCCAATCCCAAATACACTAATTACATATATACAACTAAGGCAAGCATCGTCTTAGTTAATAATGATTTCGTAGCAGAGCATCCCATAGAGGCTACTCTAATACGCACCTTCAATGCATATGCCTCATTAGCCATATTGCTCGACTTCGTTGAAAAATCGAAACCTAAAAAAACAGGAATAGAACAAATGTCGTTTGTGAGTGAAAAAGCTGTATTAGAAGAAGACGTATATATTGGAGCATTCGCCTATATAGCTGATAGAGCAAAGATAGGCAAAGGATCGAAGATATACCCCCAATCCTATATTGGTGAGGGTGTTACTATCGGAGAAAATACAATTATCTACTCGGGAGCAAAAATATATGATGGTTGCCAGATAGGCAGTAATTGTATTATACACTCAGGAGCTGTAATTGGATCAGATGGTTTTGGCTTCGCTTTAGAAGAGGATGTATACAAAAAAATACCTCAACTAGGCATTGTAATCATCGCAGACGACGTTGAGATAGGAGCAAATACAACTATCGACCGTGCTGTTATGGATGCTACCATAATACATAAAGGTGTTAAGTTGGATAACCTTATCCAAATAGCACATAATGTTGAAGTAGGTGAAAACACTGTTATGGCAGCTCAGGTTGGCGTATCAGGTTCTACCAAAATAGGAAAACAGTGTATGTTTGGCGGACAAGTTGGTCTAGGAGGTCATATTACTGTGGGTGACAATGCAAACATCGGAGCGCAAGCAGGTATAATAAGCAATGTAAAAGCAAATGCTAAAATAATAGGAGCACCGGCCATGCCAGTAAAAGACTTTTTCCGATCTAGTGTAGTTTTCCCTAAACTACCGGAAATGTATCGTCAGATGGCGCAACTGCAAAGGGAAATAGAAGAATTAAAATCTAAAATAAACAAATAAGAGCCTTTTTAATAATGGATAAACAACACACGCTGAAAGATAGCTTTACCCTACAAGGTAAAGGACTACATACGGGGTTGCCAATAACGATTACATTTAATCCGGCACCCGAAAATCACGGATATAAAGTAAGAAGAATTGATCTGGAAGATCAACCTATCATAGATGCTCTTGCCGAGAATGTAGGAAATACTCAACGTGGTACAGTGCTAATAAAAGGAGATGTGATAGTGAGTACTATCGAGCATGCCATGGCAGCACTATATGCCCTGAATGTTGATAACTGCTTGATAGATGTCAACGCTCCCGAATTTCCGATACTTGATGGTAGCGCTATAAAATATGTAGAAGCTATCAAAAAAGTTGGTTTGGAAGAACAAAGTGAGGAAAAAGACTATTTCATCGTGCGCCGCAAAATGGAGATAAAGGACGAAGAAACAGGATCAAAAATAATCCTGCTACCGGACGAACAATTTTGTGTAAATTCATTTATTGAATTTGAATCGAAATATATACCGAATCAATCAGCATCTTTGGATGATCTGAACGATTTCGAAAATGAAATAGCAGGTGCCCGTACTTTTGTTTTTGTACGCGAAATACAAAAATTATTAGAGGCCGGATTAATAAAAGGTGGAGATCTCGATAATGCAATCGTAATATACGAAAGACAAATATCTCAAGAAGCCCTTGACAATTTGGGTACGCTACTAGGCATACCTTTCAAAAAGGATGCAACAGAACTTGGCTACCTCAACAATAAAGAAATTCAATACCCTAACGAACCTGCTCGCCACAAACTACTAGATGTTGTTGGAGATATGGCTCTAATAGGAAAACCAATCAAAGGACGTATAATAGCTACACGCCCGGGGCACAAAATCAATAATCAATTGGCACGTGCAATCCGTAAGCAGATTAAAATGAACGAAGTTCAGCCACCTATATACGATCCGAATATCGAACCTGTATTTGACATCAATAAGATCAAACTACTACTGCCTCACCGTTACCCATTGTTGATGGTAGATAAGATTATCGAAATTGGCCAAAAACATATTGTCGGAGTTAAAAACATGACAATGAATGAGGCGTTCTTCCAAGGACACTTCCCTCAAGAACCTGTTATGCCGGGAGTATTACAAATTGAGGCAATGGCACAAATAGGAGGTCTTCTTGTTCTTTCTCAAGTAGAAGAGCCAGAAAGATATTCTACTTACTTTTTGAAAATCGACAATGTAAAATTCAGAAGCAAAGTTGTACCAGGAGATACACTGATCTTCCGCCTTCAAATGATGTCAGAAATACGACGTGGAATTGCTAACATGAAAGGATTTGCCTTTGTTGGTGAGAAACTCGTATCAGAAGCCGAATTTACGGCTCAAATCGTAAAAAATAAATAAATAAGATTATATGTCAAACATATCGACTTTAGCTCATGTTGACTCTGACGCTAAATTGGGAGAGAATGTAACCATAGAGCCATTCGCATTTATCGATAAGAATGTTGAAATAGGTGATGGTACAATCATTATGTCAGGAGCCAACATAAGAGAAGGTTCTAGGATTGGAAAAAACTGTTGTATTTCTCCGGGAGCAGTTATTGCAGGTATACCTCAAGACTTGAAGTTCAGAGGTGAAGATACTTTAGCAATTGTAGGGGATGGTACTATGGTGAGAGAATGCGTGACCGTCAATCGCGGAACAGCATCGAAAGGACATACCATCGTTGGCAAGAACTGCTTACTGATGGCTTATAGCCACATTGCTCACGATTCTATATTAGGAGATTACGTTATCATAGGCAATGCTACACAGCTAGCGGGGGAAGTAGAGGTAGATCATCATGCTATATTAAGCGGAGGTACACTTGTTCATCAATTTACCCGTATTGGTGCTCATGTTATGATACAAGGAGGCACTCGTTTGGGAAAAGACATCCCTCCATATATTATCGCCGGACGCGAACCTGTATGTTATTCGGGAGTAAATCTAGTGGGATTACGAAGACATAATTATTCGAATGATAAAATAAATGAGATACAGGAAATCTATCGTATCATTTATCAATCAGGCTATAACTTCACCGATGCTATAAAGAAAATAGAGCAAGAATTTGAGAAAACTCCGGAAATGGAGTTAATTGTTGAGTTCGTTAAAAGCTCGCCACGTGGCATTGTCAGAGGTTATATGGGATAAAATATATAAAATATTCATAAAGCATCCATTTAGAGCAATCTAAGTGGATGTTTTTGTTTAAAAAAGCGTACCTTTGCAACCTCAAAATTTATGTATGCAGAATATTAGAAACATTGCGATTATCGCACACGTGGATCATGGTAAGACTACACTTGTTGACAAGCTACTTCTTGCCGGATTACTTTTCAGAGACAATCAGTCAACAGGCGATCTTATTCTTGACAATAACGATTTGGAGCGTGAACGCGGGATAACCATCCTTTCCAAAAACGTATCAATCAACTATAAAGGAACAAAAATCAACATTATTGACACTCCCGGCCATGCCGACTTTGGAGGAGAAGTTGAACGAGTATTAAATATGGCCGATGGCTGTCTACTACTGGTAGATGCATTTGAGGGACCAATGCCACAAACTCGTTTTGTGCTGCAAAAGGCTATTCAAATGGGATTGAAACCCATTGTTGTAATCAACAAAGTAGACAAACCAAATTGTCGCCCCGAAGAGGTGCATGAAATGGTATTCGATCTTATGTTCAGTCTCGATGCAACTGAAGAACAATTAGATTTCCCTACTATTTACGGTTCTGCTAAACAAGGCTGGATGTCGGAAGACTGGAAAGAAAAGACAGAAGACCTTATCCCTCTCTTAGATGCAATTGTAAAACATATCCCCGGCCCTGAATTATTAGAAGGAACTCCACAAATGCTAATCACATCTCTGGATTATTCTAAATATGTAGGACGTATCGCTATCGGACGTATTCACCGCGGTGAATTGAAAGAAGGAATGGATGTTTCTCTTTGCAAGCGTGACGGAAGCTTCATAAAAAGTAGAATTAAAGAAATAAATACATTCGAAGGACTTGGCCGCACAAAGGTAACAAGTGCCGAATGTGGTGACCTATGTGCTCTTATTGGTATCGACGGTTTTGAAATTGGAGATTCAATTGCCAGCCTCGAAAACCCGGAGCCATTACCTCCTATCGATATCGATGAGCCTACTATGTCGATGCTCTTCACTATCAATGACTCTCCGTTCTTTGGTAAAGAGGGTAAATTTGTTACCTCTCGTCATATACACGACCGCCTTATACGCGAGTTGGATAAGAATTTAGCTTTACGCGTAGAGTTAACGCAAAATGCTGATTCATGGACTGTTTTCGGACGTGGAATTCTCCACATATCAGTTTTAATCGAGACTATGCGCCGAGAAGGTTATGAATTGCAAGTAGGACAACCTAAAGTAATTATCAAAGAAATAGATGGTGTAAAACACGAACCGATAGAGCAATTGACGATTAATCTACCTGAAGAATATTCAAGTAAGATTATTGACCTTGTGACTCGTCGTCGTGGCGAACTAACTATGATGGAAACCAAAAGAGATCGTGTTTATCTCGAATTTACAATCCCTTCGCGTGGTATAATCGGTATCAACAATACTGCACTTACACTTTCGGCAGGTGAAGCTGTTGTATCTCATCGCTTCCTTGACTTCCAACCATGGAAAGGCGATATTGATAAACGCTCAAACGGATCTATAATCGCCAGCGAATCAGGCAATGCATATGCATATGCTCTTGACAAATTGCAAGATCGCGGACATTTCTTTGTAGAACCACAAACTGACATCTATATGGGACAGATTGTAGGTGAACACTCGAAAGAAGGTGACTTGGTCGTTAATCTTACAAGAGCTAAAAAAATGAGTAACGTACGTGCTTCGGGTACTGACGATAAAGCAAAACTAGCTCCTGCTATTATTTTCAGCCTTGAAGATGCACTGGAATATATAAAAGAAGATGAATATGTAGAGGTTACTCCAAGCTCTATCCGTCTGCGTAAGATATATCTCGATGAGAATGAGCGCAAGCGCATGACCAAGAAGTGATATCTCACCCGATATAAATATATAAAGTCCCCCTGCATAGTCTGCAAGGGGCTTTTTTATTGTATAGGAAGGAAAAGTCCAAAATATGAAAGATTATTTAACCATTCCAAATAATTGTAAAAAAGAGGCGACGCCCCTTACTTTTATTTCGTAATTTTGTTATAATAAAAAAATGAAGAAATGGCAGAAGAATTAAAGGAAGTTGTCTATTCACGAGATTCTATAGAGTTTGTTACAGTAGCTGTACAGTATTGTGGCTATCTGGAAAACTTTGAAGATATAGAATCAGCGGAGCTAACAGACAAACTGACAAAGATATTACCCCTACTCTATCTGAAGGCATCCCTTGTTCCCGATACCGAAATGGTCAACGAAGAAGAGCCTGAAATAAGCGTAAGTGAAGAAAATTACAATTATATATCATCTAAATTATATAATGTATTCGGCAAAGACGACTCCTATCTGGAGGTATTTCTGCAAGATATGAAGTATAGTGAAACACCTATTGTAGCCAGCATCTCCGAAGATCTTACGGATATCTATCAAGATACAAAGAACTTCATTACTATTTACGAACGCGGACTGACAGAGAACATGAACGATGCGCTGTATGTATGCATCGAGCATTTCAAGATATACTGGGGACAAAAATTAGTAAATGTTTTACGCGCATTACATTCACTTAAATATTCAACAGACGATGAATTGCTGGGAAGCGATACGGATATAACAGATAATACAGACGATATATGGTGAGTACAATTACAAAAGAACAGATATCCGGGCTTCCTCAAGAGAGTTTTGCCGGAAGGATTATTGTGGTACAAACCGAAAATGAAGCTGAGAAAGCCTGTCAATATTTGGAAAAATACGATTCTATAGGGTTCGATACAGAAACTCGTCCCGCTTTTCGTAAGGGAGTATCGCACAAAATTGCATTAATGCAACTATCAACTAATGATACATGCTTTCTGTTCAGGCTTAATCATATCGGTTTGCCGGATTGTTTAGCAAATATTCTAACAAATCCAGCTATAAAGAAGATCGGATTATCTCTTAAAGACGATTTTTCTGCTATACATAAAAGGAAGCCACTGGCCCCCGAAAACTTCATTGACTTGCAAGACTTTGTGAAATATTATGGTATAGAAGACAACAGCTTACAACGCATTTATGGCATACTTTTTGAAAAAAGAATATCAAAGGGGCAGCGTCTGTCAAACTGGGAAACAGAAATACTTTCAGATGCTCAGAAAAAATATGCTTCTCTTGATGCCTGGGCATGCCTGAAAATATATAATGAACTAAAAAACAGAGCTAAAATCAAAAAATAAGATTGTAGCCTTTTTTGCAACATCCCTAAGTTATTTGTGATTAATTTGTTATAACTTTAAAATGTAAAATTAATATTTTAAATAGATATGGCATTTATAGACTATTACAGTATATTGGGTGTTTCTAAAACAGCTACTGCCGATGATATAAAAAAAGCTTATCGGAAGTTGGCCCGTAAATACCATCCCGATATTAATTCTAATAATGAGGAGGCAAAACGTAAGTTTCAGCAAATAAATGAAGCTAACGAAGTTCTCAGCAATCCTGAAAATCGGAAGAAATACGACGAGTATGGTGAAAACTGGAAACATGCTGAAGAATATGAGAAAGCTCGTCAGCAACAATCACATAATGGTGGATTTGCAGATTATGGAGGATTCGGTGGCGGTGGCAACTATAGCTTCACTGAAGACAATGGCGAATTTTCAGACTTCTTCGAATCCTTGTTTGGTAACAGAGGAGGACGCTCTGGCAGACAGCAAAGAGGATTCAGGGGTGCAGACTATACCACAGAATTGCACATAAACCTTCGTGATTCTTACGATACCCATAAACGTGAACTTGCTGTAAACGGCAAGAAACTACGCATTACTATCCCTGCTGGCGTAGCAGATGGTCAGGTAATAAAACTTGCAGGGCAAGGCGGAGAAGGGGCAAACGGAGGGCCTAAAGGTGATCTGTTCATCACCTTCGTAATAACTGAAGACCCGAATTTCAAACGGGTAGGCGATGACTTATACTCTACGGCTAATATCAATTTATATACCGCCGTACTGGGAGGTGAAGAAATGGTCGACACCTTTACAGGGAAAGTAAAACTAAAAATTCCTGCAGGTACCCAAAATGGCACTAAAGTAAGGCTCAAAGGCAAAGGATTTCCTATATACAAACAAGATGGCAAATTCGGAGATCTTATTATAACCTATTCGGTCGAAGTTCCTACTAATCTGAGTGAAGAACAAAAAGAATTGTTCAGAAAATTAGCCAAGTCTTAACCTAAAGTATTACCATTATGAAATCCGAACTGATAATTATAAGCGAATACTGTATACAAAGTCAGATAGAACCCGACTTTATAATACAACTGGAAGATGAAGGATTGATAGAGATCAGTATAATAGACGATGAGCGCTATATACATATATCTCAACTGAAAAGCTTGGAGCAATATGCCAGATGGTATTACGATTTATCAATCAATATGGCAGGGATCGATGTTATTCATAATCTACTTGATAAGATCGACAATATGCAAGAAGAGATACGAAGATTAAAAGAACAAATACGTTTGATTGACTGATGAAGCGGACATTAATATTTGTAATCTTATCTGCAATAATACCTTTTGCTTTCGCCCAAAAGGATGGATTAAGACATAATATCCAAAAGATTATTGAAAACAAACAAGCTACTATAGGAGTTGGATTGATTGTGGATGGAAAAGATACGCTTACCATCAATAATAACCACAACTATCCGACGCTAAGTGTATATAAATTCCACTTGGCATTGGCGGTATTAAATTATATGCAGATAAATAATATTTCACTTGAACATGAGATATTTATCGCCAAAGACGATTTATTACCGAATACACATAGTCCACTAAGAGACACCAATCCTGATGGAAATTACAATATGTCGATAGCAGACTTAATAAAATATAGTGTTGCAAAAAGTGATAATAACGCCTGCGACATATTGTTTAAATACATTGGTGGAACAACAAAAGTCGATCAATACATCAAAAGTATAGGTATAGAAAATTGCCATATAGCTGCGACGGAGGCCAAAATGCATGAGCAGTTTGAAAACCAATACTTAAATTGGTCAAGTCCACTATCAGCGGTTCGCTTATTAGAGGTCTTCAGAAGTAATAAGCTCCTATCTCCAATTTATCAGGATTTTCTATGGAAAACAATGGTTGAAACAACTACAGGTAGTAACAAAATAAAAAGCCTGCTTCCCGCAAAAACACTTGTTGCACACAAGACAGGGAGTTCTTTTCGGAACGAAGATGGACTGAAAGCCGCAGAGAACGATATCGCTATTATTCAGCTACCTGATGGGAAATATTATTCACTCGCTGTTTTCATTACAGATTCGATGGAAAACGATGACATTAATGCAAAAATAATAGCAGATATATCGAAGACTGTATATGATTATTTGATAGCACAATAAACTAATTAACATGTGTTCGATATAAAGAAAGAAACAATAAAAAACATCATTCAACTTTGTCATCCCTCACTGCGTATCGGGATGACTCTTATATTTGTTTTATAATTTACTATTCAAAAAGCAAGGTTAATTTTATTCTTTTGTTGTAAAAAAGTAGAGATTAACCGATTATCAAAAGTAAACTATGGGATGACATAAAGTTGAAACTTTATTTCTTGAATTAGACTTTTGATAATCAAGCTGAAGATACCATA
>NZ_JAAKEM010000021.1:0-71838 GCF_011039195.1 Dysgonomonas sp. ZJ709 | reverse complement strand
CCTATGCCAACCACCTGACTAAAGTAACCCAAACACTGGATGAAGGAGGCAATAAAGCAGAGATCGATATTACGTATGACAAATACGGTAATATTACTCGCAAAACACTTCCTGCAAACAGCAAAGGGCAGCGTATGTTCTATAAATACTTGTATGACCGTGATTATACTATGTATGTGGAACGGGTGGAAGATGCTTTCGGCTATCGCTCGGAAATGGAAAACTACGACTACCGTTTCGGTATTCCATTGACAACCCGTGATATGAACGGCTATACTTTGGAAACAACTATCGACCGGTTTGGACGTGTAGAAACAATCACAGGACCTAATGAACAGGTATTGGGACTGCCTTATACTATTAAGTTCGAATATCATCCGCAGATTGTAAAGGATGCAACAGGTATTAAATCGCCTGCCTATGCCCTAACCAAACATTACGATCCGCAGAACCCGACAGACGACCTCGAAACGGTAACATTCACAGACGGTTTCGGTAGAGCCATACAAGTGAAAAAAGACGGTGTGATTACCGAAACAACCAACGGAACCAATCCGGTGGATAAGAAAGTAATGATCGTTAGCGGACGTGCCAAGTTCGACCCGTTCGGACGTGCCAGGGAAGCATTCTATCCTGTATCTGAAAATATGGGAAATAAGACAGTGTTCAATCCTGCATTCGATGCCGTTACTCCGACCAAATCGGAATATGACATTATGGACAGGGCTGTAAAAACAATCCTTCCCGATAACAGTGAATCATTGATGGCTTATACCAAAGACAACAGCAGCCGTACACTGGTAACAACCGTTACCGATGCTATGGGAGGCAAACAATCGACATTTACCAACGGTTCGGGCTTAACTATTAAAACAGAGCAATTGTCAGGACCTGACGGAACGATAACCACCCGTTTTGAGTTCGACCCGATCAACCAATTATTGAAAGCCATCGATAACGGTAACAACGAAACGGTATCCGCTTACGATATGGCAGGAAGAAGGACACAGGTAATACACCCTGCATCGGGAGTAACAAACCTGAAGTACGATAATGCAAGTAACCTGTTAAGCAAGCAAACCGCCAATCTGGAAGAAGAAGCTAAGTTTATTACGTATGATTACGAGTATAGCCGTCTGTTATCGGTTAACTATCCGAATCATCCCGAAAACAATGTGAAGTACAGTTATGGTAACAAAAACGCTTCACACAACCGTGTGGGACGATTGATGTTACAGGAAGATGCCACCGGAGCACAGGAGTTCTTCTACGGCAGACTGGGTGAAATGACCAAGGTAAAAAGAACGGTGATCATTCCTAATCAGGCGATTGCGTCCTACGTTACCCAATGGAAATACGACTCATGGAACCGTATCGAAGAAATGATCTATCCCGACGGTGAGAAGATAGGTTATAGCTACAATACCGCCGGATTGCTAGAAAGCATGAAAGGGGAAAAAGCTTATTCTTACAACTATGTGAACAAATTGGGCTATGACAAATTCGAGCAACGCACCTACATGAAATACTGTAATGGAGCAGAAACCAACTATAGCTACGATGCACAAAGAAGAAGATTGTCTAATCTGATGGTAATTTCGGGTAAAGATACCCGCAAGCAGATTATGAACAACGCCTATTCTTATGACAAGGTAGATAACGTATTGAGCGTGATCAACACCGCACCTGCACCCGTAACAGGCATGGGAGGGCAAATGAACCATACCTATAATTATGACGGTTTGTATCGTCTGCAAAGTGCGACAGGTACTTATCAGGGAACAGGAACTAAAACAGCTTCCTATACACTGGAAATGGCCTATGACAACCTGCACAACATCACCGCTAAGAAACAGCATATGCAGCAACAGGGCATCCAGTTTGATGGTATCCTTAAAGCAGGTTATGATTTGTCTTATGCTTACAGCAGTGAAAAACCTCATCAGATTGCTAATCTGAAAGATGAGAATTACCGTACCGAAGGTGATGCCGCTAAGGATAAGATTACCAAAGACCATGCCTATGAGTATGATGCAAATGGCAATCTGGTATATGTAAATACAGCCAGAGAAAAACAGGACGGACAGGCGAATGAAAAAGCCAACGAACGCAAACTGCTTTGGGACGAAGAGAACCGTTTACAGGCTGTTAACGATAATGGGTTTATTAGTGGTTACTGGTATGATGCCAGTGGAGAAAGAGTAATCAAAACCAGTGGCGATGACGAAGGTATTTATGTAAATGATGTGTTCAGCGGTGGACGTACAGAAACTGCTAACTTTACGGCTTATATCAATCCGTATCTGGTAGTCAGCAAAGGCGGACAGTACACTAAGCATATTTATATCGGTAGTCAGCGTATCGTTAGTAAATTAGGTGATCTGGACTCTTACGGACAAGATCCACGCAGGTTAGAGTATGCAGGTTCGGAGGTGGATGGTGCTAAAGTGGATTACAAGACCAAGTACAAACAAAGCCAACAAACGATTAAAGACCGTTACGCTTATTTTGAAGTGCCGTATTATGGAAAGGATAATGACGATTATGTGAATGGCGGTGGTTTCTGCTGTAATGATGCTCCGACAACCCGTTCTTTTGATCCTTCTAAAAATGATAATCCGGAGTTGTATCAGTTTTATTATCACTCGGATCATTTGGGAAGTTCATCATTAATTACTAATTTGGACGGGGAAATTGTGCAGCATATTGAATATGTGCCTTTCGGTGAGGTGTTTATCGAAGAACGTAACAATAAGTGGAATACGCCGTTCTTGTTTAATGCCAAAGAGTTGGATGAAGAGACGGGATTGTATTATTATGGGGCAAGGTATTATGATCCGAGGACGAGTATCTGGATATCGGCAGACCCTTTAAAAGAGAAACATCCTCACATATCGGCTTATGCTTATGTATTCCTAAATCCTATTCGGTTTATTGATCCGAATGGTATGGATGGAGTTCCTGCATACTATATGAACTTTAGAGGGTATTACATTGAAGGAGACGAAGTATTTGGTGACTATGTTGGTAATGTAAGTCCTTCTACAAGAGATCATGATTATTTCGAAATTGTAAAGCTTGATAATGTTTATTATCATAAGAATACGAGAAGTTTATTTTGTGTCCTAGAACATTATTTCAATCCGAATGCTACATCACATGGTATGAAACAATATACTACTGAGGATGCTTCAAATGAAGATTTTATGATGTTTGCAACAGAATTTGCAGTAACAGGATATGTTGTCGGAAAAGTTTTTGGTGTAGCTGGGACATTATTAAAACAAGCTGGTAATTCCTTATGGAAAATTGCACCTTTACAAAGAGGTTTCATTTATGAGACAATGCTCAATCTAAAGGGAGCCTTTAAAGTTAGTAATTATCCTGTTATTGATGCTTTTTATAATGGAGTTGCGACAAGTATAAAAACAATCGATTTGGGTGCAAAGACTTATTTAAAAGGGAATGCAGTTTATAATAAACTAGCAGGCTATATTGATGATTTAGCTAAATTTCAAGGTGCCAACTTCGGAGGAGTAAACACGACTAATTTAATAAAGAATAAGGTCTTAGAAGTTGGTATTCCTAAAGGAGCAACCTCGGCTCAAGTTAAACAGATTAATAAGGCTATTCAACATGCCGCTAATAACGGAATACAAATGAATGTAAGAGTAGTTAATTAAATTTATTTTATAATTGAATAATAATGAAATCTTGTGTAATATATCGAACAGATAAAGAATATAAAATAGTAACAGAATCGGAAACAGATACAGGGCTTTTTATTTCTGATACTCCAGTTTACATTTTACCTTTAGCAATTAGTGATGAGATACTCAAAGACAAAATAATTAATTGTTTAGAGAACAGTAAAACAGGTGTTAAGATGCCAGAAACACGAGAAAAGTTTTCTAAATGGCAAAAAGAACAACTGGCAAATCTTCAAGAGAAGAATTTTTCGTCTCTTTATAAAAAATCGAAAAGTTGTTTAGTCAGAATAGAATCTGGGCAGTTAATTATTTATCCATATGAGTGCTTAGATGTAAAAAAAGGATTAACCATAATAGACGATAAAGTAGTACACTTTAATTATCTAAAGGGGGTAGAGCTTATAGCTACTCAAGAAATCATTAAGGTCTTAAATTCTGGTGATGTACCCGTTTAAAGGCTATATGTTAACTGCCTGATAATAAGTGTGATTATTAAAAAATAGAGGTGGCATAAAAATCACCTCTATTTTTTATATATTTTCAAATTTAAACATACAGTTTTAACGTCCACAATATTAATCTTCATGTATCAAATTAGGTGATAAATAATTGTGAGTTGTAACCCGTTTATTGTCACATTGATCATTTGGGTAGTTCGTCTTTAATTACTAATTTGGACGGGGAAATTGTGCAGCATATCGAGTATGTGCCGTTCGGTGAGGTATTTATTGAGGAACGTAATAATAAGTGGAATACGCCGTTCTTATTTAATGCCAAGGAGTTGGATGAGGAAACGGGGTTATATTATTATGGGGCAAGATACTACGACCCACGCACTAGCATCTGGATAAGTACTGACCCACTACAAGAGAAGTATCCGAATATTAGTAGTTATGCGTATTGTTTCCAAAACCCTGTAAAGTACATCGACCCGACAGGAATGGAAGGGGAGAATCCCGAACAAGGCTGGGTACTTACAAAAGGTAATAATGTTGTATATGATAGTAGAGTAGTTGATCAAAAGGCGGCAACAAAATATTATGGAAAAAATGCAACTTTTATGCCTGTTGGAACTGCGTATAATACAGAATCAGGAAAAGTTGAATTAGGACAATATGGGTTTTATAAACTAAATAACGAGGTACAACTTACAAAAGATGTAGGACCTAAAAATACACAACTTAGTCAACCTGTTGATTATTCTGGATCAACAATGACTGCCGGCTTGATGATGTGTGGAGTTTTATTAGCTGATGATGTAACAGTTGCTGGAGTCGGGGATGATCCTGCAATTCCTGTGGTTTTTACTGCAGCTGCAGTTACCGCAATAGTTTTAAAAGCGACTTATGAGATAGAAAAAATAAGAACACGTCCTAACCCTGGACCAGCCGGTGTACAATATTCTTTAAGAGCTACTGTCGCAGGAGTTTATCCTAGTGTTAGAGGAGGGACAGTAAACTTAAGTGTTGGGGATGTATGGAAATTTGGAGAATCTACTAATCCTGAACACAGATATACCCAAACATATCTTAATACTATGTCATTGAAAAGAGTTGATGAATTTTGGGGAAATCAAAGAGCTATAAAGATTGTAGAAAAAGCAAAAATCTATAACTATTTTCTGCAAAATGGAAATTTACCTGCAGGTAATAAAATATTTAGATAGTATGAAAGTAAATTTAACAATTAATTTAGATACTGAAAGTTCTTTTAGGAGTAAACTTCTATCTAACATGAATCATTTATTACAAGATTATTTTCAAGATAAAAAATATGAAAATGATCTTGAACAAATATTGATTGGTGTTATTATAGTAAAAAGAGTGCCAGGCTATGAAAAATGGTATAATCCGAGACGACCTAAATATATATATCACAAAGCCTTGAGAGATCCTATTTTCAAAGATAAAACATATGAAATAAACAAGACTTATGAATGTGAATTTAGATTTTCTGAAGATGACTATAACAGGTTTATATCAGAATCAGAGAAGGAAAGTAACATCATTTTGGGAACATATATCCTAGAGACATTATCTGATTTAAGTTACTTATGTAAGAAATTAAAAGACTTTAATAAGGAAGAGTTTATAAATGATTTAATAAACTGTTTAAAAGAAAATGGTTATTTGAGTAATGTTTCAGATTAATATTTTTGCATTAACTATTTGATAATAAATGTGACAGATAGAGGCGATATAAAAATCGTCTCTATTTTTTTATATTCTCAGAATCCTAATACACATTTTAAAATCTAAAATATTGATCTTCATGTATTAAATTAGGGAGTAATGATAATCCTAAACTATATCAGTTTTATTATCACTCGGATCATTTGGGTAGTTCGTCTTTAATTACTAATTTGGACGGTGAAATTGTGCAGCATATCGAGTATGTGCCGTTCGGTGAGGTGTTTATTGAGGAACGTAATAATAAGTGGAATACGCCGTTCTTGTTTAATGCCAAGGAGTTGGATGAGGAGACGGGATTGTATTATTACGGAGCAAGGTACTACGACCCACGCACTTCTATTTGGTTATCTACCGACCCATTGCAGGAGAAGTATCCGAATATTAGCAGTTATGTGTATGTAGCTAATAATCCGGTGAAGTATATTGATCCCGATGGAAAACGTATTTATTTTGTAGGTGGTGCAGCAAATGATTCTGACGGATGGAATTATATCAATCGATTTGGGAAAATTTGGATGGGACTCGGGTTAAAAGATTTTAGGAGAGTTAATGCCAGTCATGGTAAAGTTGGTGATGTAAACTTTAGCCATATGTATAGAAATAGTGATTCATATACTCATAGAACCGGAGGGCAATGGTCGTCTACATCTTGGCAGACATATGCTAAGCAAGATACTCAGTATAAGAATGCTTTAAAAGGTATCTCAGAGAATCTAAAGGCTAACCCTCTACAAGATGGAGAGCAGCTAAACTTGGTAGGCTATAGCTATGGGGCGGTATTACAAGCACATTTGGCAATCGGTCTCACAGAGTTAGGGCATAAAGTTGATAATTTAGTATTGATCGGTAGTCCAACTTCGGATGACAGTCCTTTAATGAAAACACTACAAGGCTTAGTGGAAGACGGCAAAATAGGTAAAATTATACGCCATGATATAGAGGGCGATCTTTTAAGCAATCCCAAGAGTCAAATAGAGTTTTTAAAAGGAGGAATACAATCAGCTCCTATTATTGGAGATGGAGATAATGCACCTCATTTTGACTTAGCTCGTCCTGGCAGTGAAGCGGATAAGAAAATAGAATCTGTTGGTCAAAAGCTCAAGAATAATGGTGTTGAATAGTAGAATAAAAATAGTATCTATATTAGTAATACTCATTAATGTCTTACCTATTATATTAGTAAATAATATTCCTAGAGGAAATTTCTTTGCAGATATAGTACTCTCTGTTATATATGTTATTATTCTAGTAATACAAAGTATTCTTACTTTTTTTATATTCATATCCGAAAACAAAAGAGTAAAAATTGTTCTTTTAATATTAAGTTTGGTCGGTCTAATTGTATGCTATTATTTTTTATATGGTTATATATATGAACTAAGCTAAAATATTGTAATTGTGGCAATATAACTCCCTTCATTCATTAATAGTTTGGAGGGAGTTTTATTATCACTCCGATCATTTGGGTAGTTCGTCTTTAATTACTAATTTGGACGGTGAAATTGTGCAGCATATAGAGTATGTGCCGTTCGGTGAGGTGTTTATTGAGGAACGTAATAATAAGTGGAATACTCCGTTCTTGTTTAATGCCAAGGAGTTGGATGAAGAGACGGGATTGTATTATTATGGGGCGAGATACTACGATCCGAGAACATCTGTATGGATAAGTACTGATCCGTTGCAGGAGAAGTATCCGAATATTAGTACGTATGCGTATACTTTCCAGAATCCTATTAAATTTATTGATCCTACGGGGATGGAAGGCGAAGCAAGCAATGGTGATAAATCTCCAAAAAGAGATTTAGATTTTAAAGGAGTTCTTGGTAAAGCGAAAGATGATTTCTTACGAATGATAGGATTACATCCAGACCAAGTTAACCCTGAAAATGTAAATGCTTCTAGTCGTGAAACTTTGGAGGCTAGTAGAAAAACTCATGAAGAAGGAAAGGAAAGAAGAAAAGCGACATTAGAGACTATTGATAGTGCAAATGAAACGATGTTAATGTTTGTCCCATTTGGTGAAGTAGCATATAAAGCTTATAGAGGTAAAACTGTAACATTAGGTGATGTTGGCATAGAAATAGCCGGAATTATTCCAATTGGGAAAGTTATCAGCAAAGGGGGGAAAGTAATAATCATCTACAGAGCTGTATCCAAAGCGGAGTTAGATGACATCGCTAAATATGGTCTTAGAACTGTAGAAACAGGATATGATACAGGGAAATTATTTGCTCCTACTTTAGAGGAAGCTGCTAAATTCGGAAAAAATAATTTTCATTTTGATAAACTTCCTACAACTATTATTCAAGTAGAAGTACCTATTGATATAATGAATAAAAGCACTAAATTTGGTGCAGATGGTATGAATGCTATTTCAATATCAAGTGATCAATTATATCGTCTAAAAGTAACCCCTTTAAATTATTCACCAATAGTTAAATAACAACATGAAATATGATTAAAGTTAAAGCGTATATTAAATTATATAAAGAAGGGCGAAAAGTTCCATTCTCTAATGGTTATAGGCCTCTTTTCTCTTTTGAAAAAGACGTTAACACATCAGGTTCTATTGAAATCATAGAATCAAAGAAGTTTTATCCCGGAGATGAAGGTATTGTGGAAGTTTTATTTTTAAGTAGAGATTATCTAGGGAAACACTTTGGCGTGAACAGTCACTTTACTTTTGGAGAAGGGAATGAACCTATAGGAGAAGGATCTATCGTAGAGATATTAAATGGATAAGATAGTAATTTCTTTCGTTGAACGTACTCTACTGACTAAGTTCTAGCTCACAGCAAAAGTACACTTTGCAAGTATAAGATATAACACCCAGTAATTTGATGATTACTGGGTGTTATTGTATCTACGAGTACTTTCGATCCTTCAAAGAATGACAATTAGGAATTGTACCAGTTTTATTATCACTCGGATCATTTGGGTAGTTCGTCTTTAATTACTAATTTGGACGGTGAAATTGTTCATCATATTGAGTATGTGCCGTTTGGTGAGGTATTTATTGAGGAACGTAATAATAAGTGGAACACGCCGTTCTTATTTAATGCCAAGGAGTTGGATGAGGAGACGGGATTGTATTATTACGGAGCAAGGTACTATGATCCGAGAACAAGTGTGTGGATAAGTACTGACCCGTTGCAGGAGAAGTATCCGAATATTAGTTCGTATGCGTACTGTGTTCTGAATCCTGTGAAGATTGTTGATCCCGATGGAAAAGATCCTATTGTTATAGGATTTACAGGAGGATTTACGAAGACTCAAGCAAGAGACTCTTCTGGAGATACAGATGACACTACTACAAAGATTATTGGATCTGTTGTTGATAATGCAAAGGAAGCGGGAATAATCGTTAAAGGAGCTGTTTATCAATCATCTTTATATACTGTTAATGGTGCCGTTGATCTGGCTATGGCATTCATCGAAACAAATCATACAGAAGGTGATAACATTGTTATCTATGGTTATAGCTATGGTGGAGATGCAGCTGTAGAATTAGTTCATAAATTAAACGAGAAAGGTTATACAGTCAACTTATTAGTTACAGTTGATGCTGCTGATGGTCCTGCATTAGGAGGAACTGTAAATCGAGATATTTCTGAAAATGTAATTACTAATATCAATGAGTATCAAACTCGAAATTCATCAATAGGATCAAGGGGGTATGATAATACAGCAAAAAACTCAGAGAAAACTAATGTATATAATTTAAATGTTACTAAACTTAACCCTTATGGTAGGTATGTTACTCATGCCAATATTGATGAAACCATGGAAGATGTCAATGTTAGTGCAATGAGTAAAAGTTTTACTGGGAAATCAACTGGCGGTCAAATTAAAATCCAAAATGGAGATAGCCTCACAAAAAGAATTATTGGCAAAATATGGGGATTATTTGAGTGACCATGAGTAAAACAAAAATAAGATTATTATTTACATTTATTTATACTGCGATATTCATTTATTGCAGTATAAATATCATGAATTATCAAGATCGATTTAATACAAATATTGAAATGAGTTTAGAGGAAAGTATTTCATTTATCCTTTATAAATATTTCTTAAATTTCCCACTAGGTTTCTTCAATTGGTTTTTTGATGATTTTCTATTTACAACAATATTTTTATTTATACCGAATGCATTATTGAATGCATCCTTGATTTTTCAATTATTATCTTATTTGAAAAAAACAAAATGAAGAAATATTTTGTATATCATCTTTTATTCCATTCTCGGGGCTTTGCCCTCCCCTCAGAATAAACCCTAACAATCAAACCCTCACTAACAATAAAGTTGGTGAGGGTTTATATTATAACTTCTATTTTCATTTGAGAAAAATAAGAACTGCTATTTGATAATCTTTTTAACGATACGATCAAACTCTTTCGGATTTCATCTGCAATCCCATACCGAAAACGCATACCCTATCCTTCTCGGTAAAAAAGACGATCTTCTATCTGGTAGTCAGCAAAGGCGGACAGTATACTAAACATAACTACATCGGCAGCCAACGTATCGTTAGTAAACTGGGTGATCTGGACTCTTACGGACAAGACCCACGCAGGGTAGAATATGCGGGTTCGGAAGTAGATGGTGCTAAGGTGGATTACAAAGCTAAGTACCAACAAAGCCAGCAAACGATTAAAGACCGCTACGCTTATTTTGAAGTGCCTTATTATGGTAAGGATAATGACGATTATGTGAATGGCGGTGGTTTCTGCTGTATTGATGCTCCGACAACCCGTTCTTTTGATCCGGGTAAGAATGATAATCCGGAGTTGTACCAGTTTTATTATCACTCCGATCATTTGGGTAGTTCGTCTTTAATTACTAATTTGGACGGTGAAATTGTGCAGCACATTGAGTATGTGCCGTTCGGTGAAGTGTTTATTGAGGAACGTAATAATAAGTGGAATACTCCTTTCTTATTTAATGCCAAGGAGTTGGATGAAGAGACGGGATTGTATTATTATGGGGCGAGGTACTATGATCCGAGAACAAGCTTGTGGATAAGTACTGATCCAATGCAGGAGAAGTATCCGAATATTAGTAGTTATGATTTAATATCGTCTCTATTTTTCTTTTATATACTCTATCACCTATCTTATAATTAACCATCCAATCTTATTCCTTCCTATTCTTTGATATAACCACAAAATATATCAAAGATGAAACTATTACTCAAACGCAAATACAAAGGAGAAACATATACTATAAGCGACTTATACATCGATGGTGTATTCTTCTGTAATATTATAGAAGACAAGGTAAGGAATCTTGCTGTAATCTGTCCCAACACACCCAAAGGTTTAGTTTGTACCTGTAAAGAGAAAGTGTACACTGAAACCGCTATCCCAGCCGGAACCTATAAAGTAACAATGGAGTACAGCCCACGATTCAAACGTGTACTTCCATACATTCATAATGTACCGCACTTTATAGGGATATTAATTCATTCAGGCATTAATGAGAAAGACAGTGCAGGTTGTCTGATTGTAGGGTTTAATACCGTAAAAGGTAAGGTGCTGCAATCGAGAATTACTTCCGATAAATTAAACACAATACTTAGCACTCAGAAGGAAATAACAATCGAGATAGTGTAATGGCGAGTAATAAACTAAAACCGCCTAAGTCTGTTCGAATTGATTTTAAACCGTCACCTCGTCAATACGAGTTGTGGAAACTACTTCAGCCTGACTTTTGTCCTTTATGCGGTGGAGGGATCGAACAGGTATTGATTGGATATGATATTAACCAAAACCCTCAATATAAACCACAGTGCGTTAAATGCCGGAATCAGAACCTACCTCAACTTATACTGGGGGGCGGTTCTGCCGGTGGGGGCAAAAGTTACCTGGGTAGTGTATGGCTTATCAGCAGTTGTATTCGTTTCGATAACATTCGTGCCGTTGTTGCCCGTAAAACGCTCAAATCATTGAAAGAATCGACTTGGAATACCATCAAATCGATATTAAAGGACTGGGGATTGAAAGAGGATGTAAACTTTAAGATCAACAATCTGGAAGGTACACTCTTGTTTTGGAATGACTCAGTTATCATAATGAAAGAGATGGCTGATATACCAAGTGATCCGAATTTTGAGCGTTTCGGTTCTTCGGAATACACAATTGCATTAGTGGACGAATGTTCCGAGATATCGGAGAAGGCAATCGAGGTACTATTCTCCCGTCTTCGCTGGAGAACCCATGAAACATTTAAGACATCACGTATGCTGATGACGACCAACCCTACAACCAATTGGGTTCGTGGCAGATTCGTGCAGGATGAAAACGGGGAAAAAATTGTAACAAGGGAAGGTGAAGCTTATGTTCCGTTCTCTGTTTATGATAACCCGAATATCGCTTTTCGCCAAACATACGAAGCCGCTTTGAATAAAATTCGTGATCAGGCTACAAAAGAAAGGTTACTGTATGGCAACTGGGATTTTGTGGAAGCAAATGATATGGCGATCTATAATAAGTTTGACGGAGCAAAGCATCTTATCACTGGATTGAAGGAACAGATATATGACCCTTCAAAACCACTTATAACGGTTTGGGACTTTAACGTTGCCCCTCAGATGTCGGCACTGACCGCACAGATCGATTATGAAACCAAGAAGGTATATATCTTAGAAGAGATATTGGGTAAACCTGAGAATAAGGAAAACAATACTCCGGCCTTGTCTCGAAAAATGAAGAATAAACTTTACAGAGATAAACATATCGGTGGGGTAGATGTAACCGGTGACCCATCGGGTTTGCAACGGTCTACAGTCAATGAGGATGGTATCAATAACTATACGGTAATACTGGATATTCTGGGTAATGGTGTCCTGCGACCTAAACTAAAGCTATTGAAAAAGCAACCGCCACAGGTTACCAGATGTGATTTTGTGAATGAGGTATTTACCGGTTATAATGGTTGGGAGGTACAGATAGATATACGTTGCAGGAAATTGACAGAAGATTTAATCTACCAGTTGAAGAATAATGACGGGACAAAGTGTAAAGCGAAGGTGACCGACCCGAAGACGGGAGTTAAATATGAGAAGTACGGCCACTTATCGGATTGTCTTGATTATCTGTTATGCTATTATCTTCGAGATACATGGCACAAATATAAAAGTGGAAGCAGTGACAGTAATGTGTTATCTACTGCTGTTATACATGAGGGGTTCAGTTATTAAGGTTCAATATTTCTTTTGCTTTAAGCAGCATATCAGGAGCAGTAATGAAAACATGGTTACTAATATCGCAGGTATATGAATAAACATTCTTACTGAAAGCAAGAGGGCGAATATCAGAAGAAGGGAATTGATAATAAATACACATTGGTAAGTTAAAGGTTTATTTATTCGGTAATTCATATAATTGGCTAAGCCTGCAAAAATAATTCCTAAGCCGGTTCCGATAAACCAATATGAGGCTTCATCAAAAGCAGGATAAAAAACAAATGTTGATAAAATATGTACGATTCCCAGCAGAATTGTACCTGCTATTGCCAATGTATATAAGTTCAAATTCATACATCAAAAGTAAGCATATTTTGGACGTGAAATATATTTTTGATTGACCATTTTATTCTAACTTAACAATAAAATATCTGTAGGCAGTAACAGTAATGCATTATCAACAGCAGTTATATATGAAGGTTTTAGTTATTGATATTGGAGAATAAAATTTCTTCTATCTGATAATCTGATAATCCTGCTTTTTTGAATTTGTGTTTAATAGTCAGTTTTATGGGGTGAATTCTATTAACGGATATTTTCAATATATTGGCGATATCCGTTTTTGTAAAGTGGTAACAATATAGTCCTAGCAGTAACAATTCGGAATCGCTAAGGTATGATGCAGCAATTTTACCATTAGGAATGTTCATGAGATATTCTTTAGCCCATTCAATCAGTTGATTATTGGTTATCTGTCTGATATTCTCTATCAGTTCCTTAATGCTTATATATATCGTCGGCTTTTCTTTGGCTCCGTATTCTTCAGCCAATATATCAACTTCTTTATCGATAGCCATCCACTCGTTCGATATTTTGCAATATATACTTTGAAGAAAAATCAGGCTGTTGGCTTTCTGGTCGTATTGTATTTGTAATAACCTGTTCTTTTCCTTCTCCTGCTGATTTCTTAGGCGCAAATTCTTAGCCTTGAAATAACTGATACAGATTATCATTGAAACCAGCAATACACCAATGATAAGCAGCAGATAAAAACGGGTCTGAACGGCTTCTAATTCTTTCTCCTTCAAGTCTAGTTGATATGTATTTTCAGCTTGAATGAGTTTATTGGCTAGGTCAGCTTCAGCGATCTTTCTTTCAAAATCCCTTTGTAATTGTGTGTAATAATGAGCTTCTTTGTAATTGCCTGTCTTTTCATTATAATCACTCAATGCCCCGTAGATACTTCGTGGTATGTATGAGTCTGTTACTTCGGAAAGTCGTTCTTTTAGCAGGCTAGTATAATGATTAGCGGAATCGAGATTGTTACTGAGATTATATACCGTCGATAGGCTAAGGTAGACTCTAAGTGAATCCTCTGTGTGCAAGCTTGGAACAAGTGCCTGTTTAAAATATTTAATCGAAGTTTCATAATCACATTCATCTCGATAAATAATACCTAAATTATTTATCAGAATAGCCTGATATTCTGAATTATTAAGATTATTTGCCAGTTCCAATCCTTTATTGAAATAGTAATATGCACTGTCTAATTTATTCGTATTTTTGAATGCGCCTCCCAGTAATGTTATTGCCTGTAACTTATTTAACTCAGCTCCATCTACTTTATCATAGAAATGCATCGCCTGTTCTATACGAACAATAGTACTATCCATTAATCCTTCTCCATAGTAAGTGTGAGCGATGCTGTGTAAACTGCGACCTGCAAGCAGATAATTTCCGGCTTGCCTTGCGTATCGTTCCGCAGACAGATAACATATAAGTGATTTATCTAATACGTGCTTTTCATCATATACTGCTGCAGAATAATAATTTGCTAAGGCTTTCTTGTCAGGATTAGTTCCTTTATCAAAATATTGCTGCGCGGTGAATATTAGAGTATCTTTAGTAATATCCTGATCTGTTTTATACTTTGCTTGTACGCGTGTTACAATATATTGCATATAATTATTGGTATCCATTTCTTCAGGAGAACGGATTGAATCAAGCAGTATAAAAGCCTGTGATGGATTACTTTCAACTATACTCTGTGCCTTTTTTAGCAAATTCACTGACTTCTCCTTATTGTTACAGGAAATAAGTATAAGTGAAAATATGAGTGGAAGTAATGCTCTGGCAATATGCAATTTCATTAATAAATGGTTTTGGGTTAGGTTTAGTATGTTAAGCCTATAACTATTTATCTTTCGTTTATGTCAGCACTATTTTGGGATTTGGATTCTACGGCTATTTTTGGTTTTGATCCCGGAATTACACCATCATCCATTGTTTCAAATGAATAAGCATCATTCTCGGAACAGGATGTAGTAATGATAGCAAAGAGGCTGATAAATACAATAAATAGTATTTTTACTTGATTTTTTTTTAGAAGAGATAACATAGCCATAGTAATAAGGTTAATTTAATAATGTAAAGTTATTTCAATAAACCTCTGTATTCAAGCAAAGTCAACAGTAAGCCATCATTGTGATTTGCCTGTTCTAATATAAATAACTGTATATGTGAAATATATTATGTGATATACCTCCATTTGCAGCAAAATTGTGATATTTTATTTGCCAGAAAAAAAGTGGAATTATAAATTGGACTTCTTGGGTTCTGGCTGTTTTGATATTTAAAAATCCAAAGCCCAGCAGATTGTCTATTCTTTGGTATAAGATTACTATATGTACAGAAGATTTTTAAATGACATCGACTATCTGGGAGTGATAACAAGTGATGCACTCTCGCAATTAACCAGAGGTAATACAGACCGATTTATTCAGGCTGAGGAATCGGCTGAAATAAGTATTGTAGAATACCTGAGCGAGAACTACGAAATTGAACAGGAACTCAGCAAAGGTAAGTATATTGCCGACTATGACAGGGCAATCACATATCCTGTGGGAGTTCATGTTTATTTTGAAGATAAAATATTCGAGGTAATCCGTTCGATTAGCGGATTCAAAGCTCCTACTGATGTATCGTACTGGGAAGAATATATAGATATCAATATAGATCATGAATCTAAGCCTATATATTCTCAGTTTGGAACATATTATAAAGACGATATTGTTTGCTACAATGGTGTGTTATATATCTGTCGCGAAGAGAACGGATATAAATTTTCTAATATTCGAATACCTATGGTTAACGGATGGTTGAAAGCTGTCTGTCTTGAATGGCAACCGATTGAGTATAGCCTGTGGGATGTGGTCAGTTTTGAAAATGGGTTTTACACCTTGTTGTCACTGGATGGTTTTGATAATAATGTCAATCCATTGGAATCGTTAAATTGGGGTGCAATTGCCGATTATGATTCCTGTTATAATGGGTATGAGCTTTCATCACAAGAGTATGTTGTATATAATGATAAGGTTTACTTCCCCGAAATAGATGTAAATGCCGATATCCCCGAAGTTGGTATTAACTTATCCTTGCATGATAACAGGAGCTACAACCTGAAAAAACATATGGTCCGTTTGGCGATATATGAACTTACAAAGCTGATAGCACCCAACAATGTGAGTGTTGTTCGTATGCGTGATTATGAGGATTCGATGAAGTGGTTATCAGATGCAGCCAAACTAAAGCTCAACCCACAAATTCCCCGTAAGTTAGCGGAAGATAATAAGCCTGTAACTGATTGGCAATTGGCTACTTTTCAGACGGATTACGACCCGAATAAAAATCCGTGGTTGACCTGAAAGGATTATTTCGAATATGTTTGTTAATATGGGTCGGCCTGACTTATCCTCTCCGGGTGATCAACGGGTTCGTTGACTTATTAATGATGCCATATCTTTTTAGTGTGGACGAAATCATGAACATTTCATGATTAAGTTGATCGTCATTTATGGTATCACCGTCTAATGCGATTATTTCCAGTATATCCGCTCTTCGGTATCTGTACCTGTCGAGTATAAAGATAAGCAACTGCCTGTCGGTCAAATTCGCTATCGTTTTGTCTTCGATACCAAGATTGCACAAATGAGTTTTTGCGCTTTCTATCAGGCGTTCTTTTGCCTTAAGTTTAATGCTATCGATCGTCCGTTTGATTTGTTTGTATACTTCGGGTTCTGTTTCAGCGCCACCGTGTTCGAGTGCATGTTGCTTCATATCGCGGTCGATATCTGCCCAATCGTGAATAATATGCCGGCAGATACTTTGCAGAAACAAAAAGCTCCCTGATCTTTGTTTTAATAGTTCGTTGTCACGACTTAATAACTCATTGTCGGTATGTAGCAATTTAATTTCAGCAGCTAATAATTTATTTTTTTCTTGTTCTCTTTCGTTTTTAAGACGAGTGTTTCTTTGTCTTAAATATCCTATAAAAACCAAAAGTAAGATTACCATTATTCCAGCATAAACGATAATACTTTTTTGTTTGTGTAAACTTGCTAACTCTTTATCCTTGAGTGATAAGAGATATTTATTTTCTGCATTAGTAAGATTCTGCTTATTATTTGCCTCCTGTATATTTTGACTAACTTTTTCTCTCTGTTCATTATAATATATAAAATCCTCATAATCTCCATTTTGTTTATAGAAATCACTTAATGAGGTGTAAATGCTTCGAAGAGCTAAATTATCATTTACTTTATTTAATCCCTTTTTTATTTCTTCTATATGAAGTTGAGCTAAGTCGTTTTTTTTGAGTTTGATATACAATCGTGCGAAATTTAGATGTAATCTGGCAATTTCCTCTTCATTTGTTGTTTCTGAAAATGCTTTGTTTAAATAATCTTCCGACTTATTATACTCACCCTTTTCACGGTAAACAATCCCCAACAAATGCATGAATATAGCCTGATAATCGTGATTGTCCATTTTAATTGCCAATGCCAAACCTCTATCTAAATATACAAGTGCACTGTCCAGACTGTTCATATCTTCGTATGTCCTACCCAATTGCTGCAAAACCAGCAGTTGGTTGTACTCAGTTCCTTTCACTTTGGTGTAATGTCTGTAAGCTTCTTTATAGCGAACTATTGCAGTATCTGTAATTTCTTTATAATAATACAGATTGGCAATGCTATGCAAACTTTTTGCAATCATCATATCATCGTTAGTCTGACGTGCATAATTTTCTGCTTTCATATAGGAAGCTAATGCTAAGTCATCTGTTTCTCTGGCAAGCGATACTCGTCCTGATAAATAGTTTGCAATTGCCCCCTTATCCCGATCGTTCTTCTTATTGTAGTATTCTTGAGCTTGATAAATTAATGTGTCATTGGAGATATCCTGCTGTGCTTTAACTTTTGCTTCTACACTTAGAACAATGAACGACATATAATCTTCTCTGTCCATTAGCTCCGGATTTTGGATGGAGTCTAAGATTATCAGAGCATCAGTCGGTTTATCATAGAGTAAGGTTTGGGCTAGGGTTAATAACTCAACTGACTTACTGTATTCTTTACAGGAATACAGCATACTTAATATTATAACTAATAGATATTTAGCCTTTCCTTTTGTTGTGCTATTCATAAATATAGGAAATTGGATTTCAGTAAATTCTTACTGAGACTATTATTTAATTGCAGTTCCATCTGATTAAGCGCAATCTCGATTTTTTCGATTTTGAAAACTAATTAATTATGGGCCAGTCACCATCTAAGAGAATCTTTCATAGTCGTCATACTATCCCTAGGAATAGCAATAGATTCTTTATAAATCGGTTCAATTGGCTTACCGCCATTTCCTCCCGGATCATTCTGGTCATCCCAGATTTTAGAGCAGGAAGACATAAAATATAAGATTATGCTTATTAGCGTAATTGTAAAAAAAACTCTTTTCATTTCTATTATTACATCGTTATGGTTTAGTGTGTTTTCTGTAAAGATATTTCATTAAAGTTGTAAAATCAATACTATTCTTTAATGTGAGAGCGGTGATATAATTAACTTTTTTATTATAAGATAATTGCAATTATTTAATTGTTATTTACGATGTGATTGTGATGCTTGATATATTCAAAACAATCTGTTTTTTAACCGATTATAATAAAAGTAATTATAGGTTTCTGCTTGGGTCCGTTTTTTTGTGGATATTGGGTAATATACGAAATCATTTTATAGAAAAAGAAGGACTTTACACAATAGCAACTGTCTATAAAGCTAAACCCGCAGGACGAGGCGGAAGAGTTCGTATTTATTACCATTTGGATTATAAAAACAAGAGATATACCGCTTCGTATATAGACTAAAAACGATAAGAATAAAGGACATTGGGCGGCATTTCTATACAAATGTTTTACCCTAATTCCCTAATATAGGACTAGTCTACCCTAGAATTTATTTACCATCGGGCATAGCCGAATCCTAAGTTAATTGAAAAAGAACTACCCAAAAACACGGAAAGTGTTTGAAAAGAAAAATACGATACAAAATGATATTACTTATTTTGTATCGCATCTATTTCAATTTAAATAACTTTTGAGAAAACTTTATTCAGGTCTTTCTTAATGGTACTTGCGTCCTTGGGTTTGAAATAATTCTTGAAAATTGTAGCGACGCTATTTCCTGCCATTTTAGCTATATCAGCCGGATCGTATCCTAATTTCACCATTTTGGTGATAAAAGTCCCCCGGGCTGAATACCAAACAATTTCTCCGTTATATCCGACCTGCTTTGCGACTTTTCCTAAGGTTTCACTAATTTCATGGGATAGTCTTTCTACCTTACTAGATTTCTGCCGATCTGACACGTGTTTCTCAGTAAAAATAGGTAAGACATGATTATCATAGCACTTCTTCTTATATTTCTTTGCTATCTGTCTGGCATTATTCAAGAATGGCATTTTTGCTTGTTTTGATACTTTCATCCGTTCATAGACTAAAACGCCATCCTGAATACTGCCCCAAGTAAGATAAGCCATATCTATCGGGGCAATACCTCCTGCATAATAGCAAAACAAGAACATGTCCAAATGAAATTTTTCTGTTTCGCTTAAATCTTTACTATCGAATGATTCAATCTTGTCCATTATCTCCGAAGGAATAGTTCGGGGCTCGCGGTCTTTATCTTTCATATATAATCTGACATTGTCAAAGACTGTTATATCTGCTCCGGGTATTCCCTTCTTATTGGCATAATAGAATACGCCACAGAATGATTTCAATCTTCCCGGAACTCTACCCTGATTCCCTTTTTCTGATCCGCACTTTCTTAAATAAAAAATATAATCAAGTAAAAACTGTTCTGTTATATCTTCAAAGAAATAGCCTGAAAAATTCTTATTGTATTTTTCCTTAGTGAATTTACTTAATGTATTCCTTATGTCTATATAGGTTTTGCTCGTACTCTGACAGGTAACGATTTTACCGTTTTTAAATCTCTGACTTGTTTTCTTAGTATGGATAATCAGCTCTATCATTTGTAATATTGACAAGATCTTCTTTTCTTCTCTTTTTTCTTTTTCTTTATCGAAATAATGCGACCATTGAACAGGTGACCAATTACGCTCTTCTGCTTCCCAGTCTTCTGCTACTTTAACGAATTTGCGTCTTAAATCGGAAAGTTGCGTATTTTTACTTAAGTTTTCAGATGTATTTGTTGTGAAATTTTGAGTAGTTTTGTCCCAGTCTTTATAAAGACCGGTAATGTTAATGACCTTTGATACACGAGCGTATCCGGTTTTGAAGAAAATCATGTCTATTTTAACTAAGCCTTTTTGTTTAGGGTGCGGCTTCCCTTTGAAGTTCACTGTATACATATCAATTAGTTTTAATTGCCCATTATGTAGTCTCATTTCGTACTACATAGAATTCTACATAAGAATAGGGAATGCAACATGAACATGTTTTTTTACGGGTTTTAACCGTAAGATAAAAGTCTATTAATACATTTATATACAGTGTTATGTGAATATTTTTACAGTAAAGGCAAAAATATAAAAGTGTTACCTTTGTTACTTTTTAACATTATAGCTCTGAAATAAATATAAAAAAGAATCTTCGACGCATAGTTGCCATAGCTCACGCTTTGTATTATTAACAAGTAGGTGAAATAAATGTAAAAAGAGAATTGGGATTAAACCTTTTTTTGTTTTGGGAGTCACATGTAACAAAATAAGCTAATAATACTCAGAAATAATAAAATGAAAAGAATTCTCACTCTGTCCTTTCTATTGAGCCTTTTGATCTCCCTATCGGCGCAAGGACAAGCTACCACTAATATAACAGGCGCGGTTTTCGATGATGCAACAAGGGAAGGTATTGAATTAGCCGGTATTCGTGTCCTTGCCCAAAAGGATAGTACTTATGTGACAGGTACAGCTACGGATAGTGAAGGTAAATTTAGTGTCGCTGTAAAACCTGCACGATATATATTGCAAGTTTCTTTTTTAGGATACAACGATCAGTATATCAACGTAAATACACGGGAAAAGACCTCCGTTGGGAATATTTATCTGAAAGAAAATAGTATTATGCTCAGCGAAGCTGTTGTTACGGCTAAGGCTGTTGAAATGCAGGTAAAAGGTGATACACTCGAATATAATGCCGACTCGTATAAGGTGCAAGAGAGTGCAGTAGTAGAAGATCTATTGAAAAAAATGCCCGGTGTAGAAGTCAGTGCAGAAGGAAAGATTACGGTCAATGGAAAAGAGGTAAAGAAAATATTGGTAGATGGTAAAGAGTTTTTTAGTGACGACCCTAAGGTTGCATCTAAAAACTTACCTGCCCAAATGGTTGATAAACTGCAAGTAGTAGATCGTAAATCCGATATGAGCCAGATGACTGGCTTTGATGATGGTGATGAAGAAACAGTTATTAATCTGACTGTCAAGCCGGGGATGAAACAGGGTTTATTTGGTAGTGCCTTTGCCGGTATAGGTAATGAAGACCGCTATGAAGCTAACGGTATGGTTAACTACATGAGGAATAAGACTCAAATGACGGCTCTCGGTGGAGTGAATAATACAAATAATGCAGGATTTTCCGATTTTGCATCCGATGCATTTAGCGGAAACAGACCCCGTGGATTGAATTTTGGTGGTAATAATGGGGTTACCAAGTCAATTAATGGGGGATTTAACTTTGCTACAGAACATTCGGACAAATTAAAATGGAACGGCGATGTCCGTTACGGTTCAACAGATAATGATGTGTCATCAGTAAGTAAAACCCGATATACAGGTCGAAACCAGATTTCTACTTCGGACAGATGGGCAAATAATAAGAGTGACAATTTTGGGGCAAATCTAAGATTTGAATGGACGCCCGACTCATTGACTAAAATTATATTCAGACCGAGTATTCAGTATAATGCGAATAGACTTTTTCAGGAAACGGATGAAGAAATACTTTTAGATGACGACGCATTGTTAGGGTCTAATACCAGTACTTCTTTTAATTCGGATGGAAAAGGAACAACTCTTAGTAGCCGACTCGAAATAAGCCGGAAACTAAACGATAATGGTCGTGTATTAAGTTTCAGCTTTTCGGGAGGCTTAAACGATTCTAATAGTGACGGATTTAATTACTTCCATCGGACTTATGGAGATACTGCGAAATCGGATTCTATTTTAGATCAACGATTTGCTCAAGATGATCAAGGCTACAATTGGCGTGCCTTTATGTCGTATGTAGAACCTTTGTCTAGTAAATTAAGCAAGACTAAGTATTTCTTACAATTGACTTATAATATCCGTAATAATCATACTGAAACAGACAGAAATGCATTTAATAAAGATGAATTTGGTGAGTATAATGTTCTCGATGATGAATATACACGGAATGTAAGGAACGACTTCATCAATCAGAATGTGTCGTTAAATTTCAAATCGGTTGGTCAAAAATACAACTACACATTCGGTCTCGGCCTAGAGCCATCCAGTTCTAAAACAGATATAAAAGAGCCCGGGCAGGACAAATTAAATGTACCTCGTAAGCACTTCCTGAGTTTCGCACCTAATGCCCAATTTAATTACTTGTGGAGTAAAAGGCATAATCTGAGAATCGATTATAACGGTTCTACATCTCAACCGTCGACTCTTCAATTATATAATGGTATTATTTCAAACGACGGTATAAACACTACGGTCGGTAATCCGAAGTTGAGCCCCAGCTTCCAGAACAGGCTTAATATTCGTTTTCAAAAGTTCAATCCTGAGAAAGCATCAGTAATGATGTTGTTCAGCCGATTTACTTATACAATGGATGATATTGTGACTATCTCGACTTGGAATGGGAATAATGGTCGTGATATAACTTATCAGAATATTGATGGCAATATGAGCGGTAATCTTCGTTTTATATATAATACCCCATTAAGGAATAAAAAATTCTCTATCAATACGATGACCTTTGGAGGTTACGAACTTCAAAATACTTACATTGATGGTGGTCGAAACAGAGCAAATATACTCAATTTGCAGGAAAGCCTCGGGTTGCAATTCCGTTCCGATAAATTCGATTTTACCGTTCGTGGTAATCTTGCATTTAACAGTACGAAAAATACATCTTCTACCGATAACGATCAACAGGTGTATAATTATGGCGGATACGGTAGCTTTACCTATTACCTGCCATTTGATTTTACGCTGGATAGTGATATGCAATATTCCTCAAATGCAGGTTTTGCAGAAGGGTTTCATCTCGAAGAATGGTTGTGGAATGCATCTTTGGCTAAACAAATATTCAAGGCTAAAAACGGTACTATCCGCTTTAAGATGTACGATATTTTAGATAAGAGAGCTAATATAACGCGTAACACGAATGCCACATATATAGAAGACATTACTACAAGCACTATTCAACCTTATTTCATGGTGAATTTTGTCTATAAGTTCCAGATATTTAAAGGTGGAGCAAAAAGCTCTGATATGACGGGCGGCAGAAGGCGTGATGGCTTTGATGGCCCCGGTCCTGGTGGTAGAGGTCCCGGTGGTGGAGGGTAAACAAATCTCATTAAAATGATGCACCCCCCCGATCAGCTGCGTACTTTTATTATAATAAATTGCATGCTACTATGAAAAGGATACTATTCTCATTCCTTGCTATTAGTATTCTATTGTCTTCCCGATGCTAAAAGTTTGAGTTAGTCGCTTATGATTCTATATTGGGTGATGATAAAGTATCAAAACAAAAACGGAGATTCTAATTTAGAATCTCCGTTTTATATTATCGAAGTAATATTATTTTACTTTAGTTACGATAGCTTTGAAAGCTTCAGGGTGGTTCATTGCAAGGTCTGCAAGAACTTTACGGTTGATTTCGATACCATTCTTGTGAAGGGCACCCATCAAGCGAGAGTAAGACATTCCTTCAAGACGTGCAGCTGCATTGATACGTTGTATCCATAGTGCACGGAAGTTGCGTTTTTTAGCGCGACGGTCACGGAATGCATAAGTTAGACCTTTTTCCCAAGTATTCTTGGCAACTGTCCAAACATTTTTTCTTGCTCCGTAATAACCTCTTGTTAGTTTAAGAACTTTTTTTCTGCGGTTGCGTGAAGCAACATGATTGACTGATCTTGGCATAATTTTCGATGTTTTGAATGTTAGCGGTTCTTCTATAGAGAACTCTTTGTTGCATACATCCGGTTAATAAATCTTTTTAAAACTTGCTTTTAAACAAAAGACAATTATTTCATTCCCAATAATTGCTTAACGCTTTTTTCGTCTACCTTACTTACTGTTCCAGTGTGAGTTAGATTTCTTTTTTGTTTTTTTGTTTTCTTAGTCAAAATATGACTTTTGAAAGCATGTTTTCTTTTGATTTTTCCTGATCCGGTAAGGGCAAACCTCTTTTTGGCACCGGAATTAGTCTTCTTTTTAGGCATCTCTGTTAATTAATTAAGTTATTTAAACACGAATTACAATTTATAGTAATTGCTTATTCTTCAATTTTTGGTTCTTCGCTTTCTTTAGCCTCACCAGCGCTAGCCTCCTTAACTTCGCCATGTTCTTTTGTAGGTTTAGCTACAGGCGCTTTTATTTGCTGTTTCTTAGGCGAAAGCATCATTATCATTTTCTTTCCTTCAAGTGCCGGTAGTTGATCTACCTTAGCGTAATCCTCCAGTTCGGTAGCAAAGCGAAGTAGTAAAACTTCTCCTTGTTCTTTGAAAAGGATCGAGCGACCTTTGAAAAACACATAAGCTTTTACCTTAGAGCCTTCTTCCAGAAAGCTTTTAGCATGCTTAAGTTTGAAGTTAAAATCATGATCATCGGTCTGAGGTCCGAAACGAATCTCCTTAAGTACCACTTTTACCGATTTAGCTTTAGCTTCTTTCTGTTTCTTCTTTTGTTGATAAAGGAATTTTTGATAATCCATTATCTTACATACAGGTGGCTCGGCATTTGGGGAGATTTCAACTAAATCAAGTTCTAGAGCGTCAGCCATACGTAATGCTTCGTGCGTTGAATAAACACCTTGTTCTACGTTCTCACCAACTAAACGAACTTCTCTGGCACGAATATTTCCATTGATTTTATGTAAATCTTCTTTGCGTGTATTAAATCTGTTGTTTCTCATTCAAAAGCTTTTGGAATCTTCTTTATATGTAATTTTTAATAATTGATTATCTCTAACCTAGAATAACGAATACTTAGGCTTCTTTTTCCCACGCATTCATCATTTTATCAACTTCTTCAGTCAATTGGGCAGCAAAGTTAGTAAATTTCATTGAACCTGTATCACCTTCGCCCTGTTTTCTTACCGAAACTTCTTCACTTTCTGCTTCTTTCTCCCCTACAATGAGCAAATAAGGTATTCTTTTCAACTCATTATCGCGGATTTTTCTTCCAATTTTCTCGTTTCGGTCATCTACTTGAACACGAATATCATTTTGCTTCAAATATTTTGCTACACGATATGCGTAGTCGTTGAACTTGTCGCTGATAGGTAAAATAACTACCTGATCGGGTGTTAGCCACAATGGGAATTTACCCGCAGTATGTTCGATCAATACTGCAATAAAGCGTTCCATAGAGCCGAATGGCGCACGGTGAATCATAACCGGACGGTGTTTTTGGTTATCAGCACCGGTGTATTCCAACCCGAAACGCTCAGGCAGATTGTAGTCTACTTGAATTGTTCCTAATTGCCAACGACGACCTAAAGCATCTTTTACCATGAAGTCGAGTTTCGGACCGTAGAAAGCAGCTTCGCCAAGTTCTACGCGCGCCGGAAGACCTTTTTCTTCGCAGGCTTCGATGATAGCACGTTCTGCTTTTTCCCAATTTTCGTCGCTACCGATATATTTTTCTTTATTCTCAGGATCTCTTAGAGAGATTTGAGCTTCAAAATTTTCAAAATCAAGAGCTTTGAAGATAATGAATATAATGTCCATTACTTTCAAGAACTCGTTCTTTAGTTGATCGGGAGTACAGAAGATGTGTGCATCATCCTGAGTAAATCCGCGTACTCGTGTCAATCCGTGTAGCTCTCCACTTTGTTCGTAACGATATACAGTTCCAAACTCCGCCAGACGCAAAGGAAGGTCTTTATACGAACGAGGTATAACTTTATATATCTCACAATGGTGAGGGCAGTTCATCGGTTTTAGTAAGAATTCTTCACCTTCTTCCGGTGTATGGATAGGCTGGAAAGAATCTTTTCCGTATTTCTCATAATGCCCCGATATAACATACAATTGTTTGTTACCGATGTGGGGTGTCATTACTTGTTCATAGTCGAATCTCTTTTGAATTTTCTTTAAAAAATCCTCAAGCTTCAAACGCAATTGTGTTCCGCGAGGTAACCACAAAGGAAGTCCCTGGCCTACATTTTGAGAGAATGCAAACAATTCGAGTTCTTTACCGATCTTACGGTGATCACGTTTTTTTGCTTCTTCGAGTAGCACGAGATATTCGTCCAACATCTTCTTTTTAGGGAATGTTATTCCGTAAAGGCGTGTAAGCTGCTTACGCTTTTCATCACCACGCCAATATGCTCCGGCGGCACTAAGCACTTTTATTGCTTTGATGTACGAAGTATTTGGAAGGTGAGGTCCACGGCAAAGGTCGGTAAATACACCTTGTGTGTATGTGGTGATCGTTCCATCTTCAAGATCGTTGATAAGCTCGACTTTGTATCCTTCATCCCTGTCGCCAAACATTTTCAAAGCATCGCTTTTAGTAATGTCTTTACGCTTGATTTCTTCTTTATTAGAAACCAGTTCAGCCATTTTCGCTTCGATTGCAGGAAAATCAGCATCTTTTACTGGTGTATCTCCAAAGTCTATATCGTAATAGAATCCGTTTTCGATTGCCGGGCCTATACCGAATTTTGCATGAGGGTATAGTATTTGTATCGCTTCAGCCATTAGATGGGCTGATGAATGCCAAAATGCGTGCTTACCATCTTCGTCTTCCCATTTCAGTAATTCGATCGTGGCATCTTCATTAATTGGTCTTGTTAAGTCCCATACTTGTCCGTTTACTTTTGCTGCAAGAACGTCTTGAGCCAGACGAGAACTGATGCTTTCTGCTATTTGCATCGAAGTGGTTCCTTGTTGGAACTCACGTACTGAATTATCAGGAAATGTTATCTTAATCATGTTAATTGTTTTTGACTTTACAACTAGTCTATTCAACTTGCAAAAATAAGCATTTTATGTATTGAATAGCCTTTGCTATAAGAAAAAGTGAGCAGATATTAAAGAATTTATATACCTGCTCACCTTTTTCTTATGTTTGTTACTTTATTCGGTCATACGTTTAATTATGCTGTAGGCTTCTACAATACCCATCTCTCCCGCTTTACGCATATCATCGAGTGCGCGATCTTTATCTTTTACCTGGAATCGGCCTAATCCTCGGTTGTAGTACGCTTCTGCAAATTCAGAATCGTTTCTGATTGCTTCATTATAGTCTAGGATAGCCGAGCGATAATCATTTTGTTTGTATCGTATTTCTGCGCGGTTATAGTATGCATAAATAAATTTGGGATCAAGCTCTATCACCTTATTATAATTTTTGATAATAAGATCATATTCCAGTTTGCTTGGATCGAGCATATTCGTGTTCGACAGGTCTGTTCCTTTCTTAGGGCCGTTTAGTGTAAGAACCTCATTACCTTGCTCTGCTTGACGGTCGAAATCAGTCGAATTTTCTTTCAGTTCCAGCTGTTTTGTATATACAACTGCCAGATTGAAATATGCTAATGTAAAGCTCGGATCTAGCTGGATTGCTTTATTGAAATCTTCGATAGAGCTTGAGAAATCCTGAACCAGCATATTATCCATTGCCCGTGCAAAGTACAGATCCGCATTTGTAGGATCATTGCCTATTTGTCTCGATAGTTCGTCTATAGATTTGAAGTGTTCCTGTACTTGTAATTCATTCAGCGGAGCCTCGCAATTCGTAACTCTTAGTTTACGTGCAAAAACATTCTTTTTGTTTGCTGCATCCACGAGTTGGCTAAAGTATACAAAGCGTCTCAAGTCATTTGCTTTTTCGTAATAGGTCACTACAAAGCGAGGTTCAAGATCTACTTTCACTTGCCTATTTTGAATACGACCTCTCGAGTTATTGTTACCGTATTTACTCTTTTCTTCCTCTTTCTTATCTGCAACAACTAATAGATTAAACTTATCTATATCTTTATCCGATTTCTCTCTCGTTTTATCTTTTTCTTCACCAGTACCTTTTCCTCCTTTAGCTAGGTTCTGGCGTATCCGATTTTCTTCGTTCCGTGCATAATTGAAATCTCGTTCAGCCCCTTTCAGGTCGTTTTGGCGGCGTTTTATTTCGGAGCGGGTGTAGAATCCTTGATAAAATTCAGGATATTCGGCCAATACTACGTTTAGGTCGTTAAGCGCACCTTTATAGTTTCCAATATTATTTTTGAGTAAGGCTCTATTGAAGTATGCGATATAGTTATTGGGTTCAAATGTCAGTACAACATCGAAATCGGCAATAGCTCTGTTATCATCTCCTACCTGAGCTCGTAGTAACCCTCTATTGAAGCGCGCAATGATGTTATTTGGGTCTTGATCTACTACTTTGTCGTAGTCGGCCATAGCTCCGCGTAGGTCATTTCTCGAATAGCGAATCAGACCTCGGTTGATATAATTGCCGGTTTGAAGAGGTTCCAGACGTATTGCTTCGTCCAGATCATTCAAGGCATTATCAAAATCTTTTTTATTGTAATATAATAAACCTCTCATGGAATAGGCCTGAGGTAAATATTTGTCAATTTTAATTGCGGCGTTATAGTTATCAAATGCTTGGACTGTATCACCTTTTTCCTGATACATAGCCCCTCGTACCAAAAGGCCTTGAGTGTATGTAGGGTATAATTTCAGTAAGGTATTCAGATTCTTTTCAGATTCTTCAAAATCTTTCTTTTGGATATTTACAACACCCATGTTTATCAATACAAACTTGTCGTTAGGATAAACATCCAATGCCCTTTTGTAATCTTCCAATGCACCGTCGTATTCGTTTTGAGCCTGGCGGGCATCAGCTCTCAGCTGATAGGCTTTGGTCATAAAGGGATTTCGTTCGAGAGCAAGTGTGCAGTCATCTTCTGCCCCCTTGGTGTCATCCAGATAGAACTTGGCAATGGCTCTATAGAAGTAAGGCTCAGCGAGAAAAGGCTTCGCTTTTATGGCCTGGTTAAAATACTGTATGGATAGTATATAGTCTTCGTAATAAAGAGCATTTCGCCCAATAAGTATTACTCTGTCTGTATTTATCTGAGCAGACATCAGAAGACTGTAAAATAGAGCGAAAAGGATGACCGTAAATTTCTTCACATCAATAGTTATTATTCTTTGAGCCACAAATATATAAAGAAAAGAAAGAGAGGCTTAAACAAGCCTCTCTTTTTAATATATTTTTTAGTTTTCGAAGTAGTCGTCGTGATAGTATGAATTCTTTTTCAGATAATATGTCTTATCTCCATAATAGCGGGATGTTCCATAATAACCTTCTCTACCTTTAACATCATTAAATACCAGTGCAACATTTTCAATTCCGTCGAATTTAAGTTGATTGATTACACTTTTAAAGAATGACTTGTTCGTTTTGCCACGACGTACTGCGAATAGGGTTGTATCAACCATACGTGCCAGTACATATGCGTCTGAAACAAGTCCTACAGGGCTACAGTCTATTATGACATAGTCGTATTTAGTTTTCAGGTATTCTATCAGTTCTTTCGTTTTCTCTGTTTTTATCAACTCACTCGGATTAGGAGGTAGCGTTCCGGCAGGGATAATGTCAAATCCATATTCGGGAGGTGACAATATTATATCTTCAAGCTCTACTTGCCCTATGAGGTAGTTAGAAACACCTTTATTACTATCCAATTGCAGTGTTTTAGCAATAGAAGGGCGTCTAAGGTCTAGGTCTACAACAATAACTTTCTTTCTCATTAACTGATATACTGAAGCAATATTTGTAGCTATAAATGTTTTACCGTCACCCGGTTCGGAGGATGTAACAAGTACTGTAATGTTGCTTTCTCTCCTAGCCATGTATTCCAAACGAACCCGCATATTACGGAACGATTCGGCAAAACTTGATTTAGGATAGTTTTTAACGAGCACAACTCCGGTTTTTAGTTTTTTAGAAATATTTTCGATTGTACCAATCACCGGTAAGCCGGATATTTTTTCACACTCTTCTTTTGTTGAAATTGTATAATTGAAAATCTCCTCTTTGAGTACTATAAAAATTAAAGGTAATAGGATGCCAATAAAAAAGAAAAACATGTAATTCTTTTGCATATCGCCACCATTGTTCGGCCCACTGAATATTCTTGGCATTTCCCATATAAAGTTATCGGGAGTGTTTGATGCTTTTTGTATTTGTGCTTCATAACGCTTTTGAGTCAAGAACTGGAAGTACATCTCATTCACTTTAAACTCGCGCTCAAATTTTATTAAATCTCTTTCTTGAGGAGGAAGATTGTATACTTTTAGATCAAGAAGTTGATATTTTTTAACCAAGCCATCTTTGCTATTCTGTAGCCTACTTTGTATGAGTTGCAACTCTGATAGTATTTGAGTTCTCAGACCATTTAATGAGTCTATTGTTTTGTTGTATAGTGGATTTTTAGCACCAAGATACCTTGATCTGGCTAAAAGGTCATTATATTCGGTAATGAGCGACGTGAGTTTACTTTCTTCAAGTCCAACAACTGTTGGATTGATTAGCTCTGTATTTCCCAGTATAGATTCACCGATCTTTTGCGTAACAATTAAGGTTGCACGTTCTTTCAGAGCAAGTTTTTCCTTCTCTTCATCAGCTTGATCGATCTCTAGTCTCAATCCTTGTGATGTAATCTCATAGACCCCTGTTTCTTTTTGGAATTTATCAAGTGCTGCTCTGGACGATTGCAGCGAGTCGTTGATTATGCCTAATTGTCTTTCGATAAAATTGATCGTTAAATCTGCCTGTTGATTTTTTAGGAATAAGTTATAGCCCTGAAATTCTTCCAAGAGAGTTGTTAAGTAGTCTATGTCGCGATAAGGATCTGTGCCAGACATGAAAATCTCTAGTGCTGTTCCACTATCGTCTTTTAAAACAGGTATAATACGATTGCTATACATGCCTATTAATTGTCCGTCTGATAAGAATCTGAAGCTGAAAGGCTCAAAATCTGCTGTATACGAACCCGTTTTTTCTAATTTAATAGTGAATTTAGGATTTGTTACCTCTTTATTGTACGGAACTACAACTGAAAATTCGGGAATCTTATTATCTTCATCTTCTTCGTAATATATACGACAATAATTGTCATCGACTGGCGCTACGTTGAATGTATGGGCATATGCATCTTCTGGGAGATCGATAATCTCAATTCTTATTGGCGTAACAGTATATATACTGAATCTTTTGAAATGAGTTTGACGAAAATAGTCAACTCGCATTTTTTGAGGAAGATTCTTTACCGCACGTTCTGTCATACCAAATGATGCCAATAGTATTTGTTGGTTAGTGGTATTCCGAAGTAGATTTCCCATTGGGACGGCATTTACAACACCGGTATTTCCTCTATCCTCGAGCATCATAAGTGCTTGTGTAGTATATACTGCTACCCACGATTTGTTTTCCAGATAAGCGATACCAAGACAAATCAGAATTGAGAGTACGAAAAGATACCAATATTTAAGGATTCTATAGAACCAAAGTACAAAATCGAAAGATATACTTGTCTTAGCCTTTATTTCATCGAAATAAGGGTCATTGGTTTCAATCGTATTTCTGTTGTTTCTGTTCATATTTTATCTTCAGAGTCGAATTTATTAAAAATTATATGTAGCCGCAAAAACTAAGAACGTTAAAGGTACCATAATTGTTGCGACAAAAGAATTCAAGGATGTGATGTTAAAAAATGCATTTCTATTAGTCGGGAAATATATCACATCGTTGGGTTGTATATAATAGAATTCGGATTGAATAACATCTTGAGTTCTAAGATCAAATGTCTTTACTATCGAATTGCCGTTTACGTCTTTGCGAACAATACTCACTTTACTCAAGTCCATAGATTCTGTTGTTTGTCCTGAGATTGCTAAAGCCTGGTAAATACTCATATTCTCTTTATATACAGAATATGATCCTTGTTTGCCATTTGATAAAACATAGAAAATATTACTAGCAAGACTGATCTTTACTTGAGCGTCTATAATAGACTCCTGCATAGCCTTTTGGATAATTTCTTCGGCTTCCTGTATTGTGTGTCCGGCAATTTTTATTGGTCCGAAATAGGGCAATACTATAGTGCCGTCATCATAGATTGTAAATAATTTTACAGCCTGTCCGTTTTGAGTAAGCAGGGTATTAAATGTTTCTAAGAATTCTTTGTCGCCGGTCAATATCATACACGTTATGATATCTTCTTTTGCCAGGCGGTATTCTTTGTACGATTCTAAAATATACGCCTTATCTATAGCCTGCAGGTAATTTGTTTCCTCACTTGATATACAAGAAGAAAAGAATCCGGTAATCGTCATACCACAAATTATATAATATAATATATATTTCATCATTAAATAACTCTAAGTGCAAATATTATTACTCCGGCAACTGATGTTAAAAGGCCAACAAATCCAACGAAAGAAGTTGAAGCACCTAAGAACTTACGTTTTCCTTGTGGTATATATATTACATCATTTGGCTGTATATAGTAAAAATCAGTATTGACAATATCCTCACTTCTAAGGTCGAACGTTTTTAAGATAGAGCTACCATTTGCTTGTCGCAAAATGCTTACTTTTGTCCGATCTCCGTATGGCGAAATGGTACCCGATAATGCCAAAGCTTGATATATAGTCATTTGGGTGGTGTTCATTGTGATTCGTCTGGCACCGGCTTCACCCAGAACACTGAAATATCTATTCGATAGATTAACATCAGCAGAAGTACCTTCGGCAAACTCATCTAATTTAGCCGAAATTACGTTTCTAGCTTCAAGTATGGTAAGTCCTTCCATATGGACTTTTCCAATATAAGGGAAGGTTATATTTCCGTCAGCATATACGGGTATAGGTCTTATTTGCCAAGTGTTTTCCTGACCTCTGATTTGACCTGCACCTTGAGCTGTATTATCGACGTTGTTTATCCATGTAAAATTGGGTGTATAGCCCGCAAATAGCTCTCCGGCCTCTTTGTCCATGGAGTATACGGTAATAGTCAATAAGTCTCCAGGTATTATTTTGTATTCCTCAGGCGATGCATTTGGATAGCTTTTTTCTATTTCTTGTAATAGGTCTGTTTGTCTATTCGTTACACACGAATTGGAAATGCATAAAATGCAAATGCCGATCAAAAATATCTTTATTTTACTTTTCATAAAAGGCTAATTTCTTTGTATTTATTTTTGAACAGCTTTTACCCGATAGCCACAATTGGTTCTACCCTTAATAAGATTATTAAGTTTTCCTTTTATTAATTGTCTGCGAATTCCTGATATTTTATCAATAAAAAGCTTTCCTTCTATGTGGTCATATTCATGTTGGATACAGCGTGCAAAAAAATCACCGTAGGTTTCATCATGAGCCACAAAGTTTTCGTCTAAATATTGTATACGTATATTTGCTTCTCTTTCTACCGGCTCTGATATTCCCGGAAGGCTGAGGCATCCTTCATCCATTTTTACTATATCACCGCTGTATTCTACTATACGTGGATTTATAAATACCTTCTTAAAGTCAGCATATTGAGGATTATCTTCAGCTAAAGGTTCGAGATCAATTACAAAGAGACGAATGTCGAGTCCGATTTGAGGTGCGGCTAGACCAATTCCATCAGCATTATACATGGTTTCGAACATATTAGCAATCAATTCTTTCAGATTAGGATATTCCTGAGTGATGTCGCTGGCTATTTTTCTGAGTACTGGTTGCCCGTAAAGATATATCGGTAAAATCATATAGTTTATACTTTGTTTTGTAAACGAAGGCTTTCCATATAGTCTTGTAGGATAATAGCAGCGCTAATCTCATCTACAAGAGCTTTGTTTTGCCTGTCTTTTTTCTTTAATCCACCGTCAATCATTGCTTTCTGGGCAAGGGCTGAGGTGAAACGCTCATCGTAATATTCGATCCGAATATCAGGATAAATAGATTGCAGTTTTTTCACGAAAGGACGAATGTGAGTCATATTCTCAGAATACTCATTATTCATCTGTTTCGGTAATCCAACAACAATACATTCAACGTCTTCTTTTTCCATATAGGACTTCAAAAAGTCGAAAAGGGTATGTGTGCGTACAGTGGTCAGTCCGTTTGCGATAATTTTCAATGTATCCGAAACTGCGATACCTGTCCGCTTTGTCCCATAGTCTATAGCTAATAGTCGTCCCATAATACAAAACAAAGGTAGATAAAAAAAATTATTTATCTGTAATATACTTAGATAATTAGTGGAAAGTATCTGCTGTAGTAACAAAATAAGTGGCATGTACTGTTAAAACAGAAAAGGATAGTAAAAAAACTATCCTTTTCTGTATAACTTATCTAGCTCAAATTTAATTCCTAAGATGCTCGAAACTTCTTCGTTTAAGCTCGAAATCACGACCCAGATATTTTTCTCTCACTATTTCATTGGATGCTAATTCTTCTGCAGAACCTTGAAATAAGACTTTACCTTCGAATAGTAGATAGGCTCTGTCTGTAATACTCAAAGTTTCATCTACATTATGGTCGGTAATGAGAATTCCGATATTCTTGTATTTTAGCTTAGCAACTATTTCCTGAATGTCTTGTACCGCAATGGGGTCTACTCCTGCAAATGGTTCGTCTAGCATAATGAATTTAGGGTCTATTGCAAGACAACGAGCAATTTCGGCTCTACGTCTTTCACCTCCTGAAAGGCGGTCACCCAGATTCTTCCTTACTTTGTGAAGTCCAAATTCATCAATCAGGCTTTCCAGTTTTTCTTTTTGGTAAGCTTTGCTTGTTTTAGTCATTTCAAGTACCGAGCGAATATTATCTTCGACAGTCATTTTACGAAAAATAGAAGCTTCTTGTGCCAGATATCCAATACCATTTTGTGCACGTTTATATACAGGATAGGCTGTAATCTCTTTTTCGTTGAGGAATATCTTCCCTTCATTAGGCATCACGAGACCAACAGTCATATAGAATGTGGTTGTTTTACCTGCTCCGTTAGGACCGAGTAAACCCACAATCTCACCTTGTTTCACTTCGATCGAAACATGGCTTACAACTGTACGCGATTTGTATTTCTTTACCAGATTTTCGGTGCGCAGCACCATTTGCTCGGGTTCTTCGTTCATGCCTGCAAGATAAGCTTTTTTAGTATAAAACAGTAACCCATCCGTGAGTGTCTTCTTCGTCACCCAATTGGATTCCTTTCAGTTTGTTGTATAACTGAGTGCTGATAGGTCCCGCATTACCGTCTTTAGATATAACATACGATTTATTCTCATCTATATCATCGACACGTAAAATGGGGCTTATTACAGCGGCAGTTCCTACTTGTCCGGCTTCTTCGAATGTAGAAAGTTCTTCTTCCGGAACTTGTCTTTGTTCTACTTTCATCCCCATGTCCTGAGCCAATTGCATTAAGCTTTTGTTAGTAATGGACGGAAGTACCGATGATGAAAGAGGTGTAATGTATGTATTGTTCTTTATCCCGAAAAAATTAGCAGGGCCACATTCGTCCAGATATTTTTTCTCTTTGGCATCCAGATATAGTACAGCGGAATATCCCATTTTGTGGGCTCTATCTCCTGCTACAAGACTGGCTGCATAATTGCCACCTATCTTGATTGTACCTGTTCCGAGAGGCGCGGCGCGGTCGTATCCGCGAAAAATAGCTACCGGTGTCGGTTTGAATCCTTCTTTGAAATAGGGTCCAACAGGTGTAACAAATACAACAAAAAGGTATTCGCTTGCCGGTTTAACTCCCACCTGAGGACTAACACCAATTAATAAAGGGCGAATATATAGAGATGCTCCACTCTCGTAAGGTGGTACAAAACGTTCGTTCAATTTTACGGCTTTAACTACAGCTTCTTCGAAAATCTCGACAGGGAGTTCAGCCATCATAATACCTTGGCTCGAAGAAATCATGCGTAGTGCATTTTCGCGCATTCTGAAAATTCGGGTTTTTCCGTCTTTTCCCTTAAAAGCTTTTAATCCTTCGAATGACTCTTGCCCGTAGTGGAGGCAAGTTGCAGCCATGTGTAGATTAATTTCTTCGGAAGTTGTTTCAGCGGGCGTACTCCATTTTCCGTCCTTGTAATGACTCCTTACATTGTAGTCTGTCTTTATGTAACCGAAAGACAAGTTTGACCAATCTATTGCATCCATAATTTATATTATTATTACTTGACTTTACAAAAGTATAATTTTACTCGGTATAATGTTGATATTTGTGCTAAATATATATAAGATTTTTCTTCGTTTTTCCTTATTCAGCAGGTTGTTGGCACAATCTGTCTATAAAGAGGATACCTTGGAGATGATCATATTCGTGTTGAAAAATAACACCCGTGAAATCACCTTCGCGAGATGTTCCCATTAAACGTTCTTTAGTCAAAATGCCTTTTTCGTCGTAATATTCAACCTCTACCCATGCGTGACGTTTCGTTGTGCCGCTTATGTTAGGTACAGATAAACATCCGTCTCTTTCGAAGCAAATCGTTTCGGTAGACTGGTTGGTTATACGTGGGTTAATGGCTACCTGCACAGGATAATCGGGTTTGTCAATTCGTAGAAACAGGAATATATTTCGTCCAAGTCCCACTTGTGGAGCAGCGATGCCTACTCCCTCTTCAAGTTTCATCGTTAGTTTCAGGCGCTCGATGAATAGCTGTAAATCCTTGTCGCTTGCGATATCCTTAACGTTATCAATATCAATACTCTTTTTTCGTAAGAATAGTGAATCCTCGGTGTTGTCTGTTTGCAAAACCTTAAACGGTGTATTTGAATCTGCACTGTTGATTAAATCTTTTTCTACTTTGGTCATGGTTTTAAATGAATTGCAGGAGCAAAACGACATAGTTATAATTGATAATATTAATATGTAAATGTTTTTGTTCACCTGATTGGAATTAATATTGACTACAAAGTTACAAATGATTTTGAATGCAAATTACAAATTATAGTGAATAATGTGCTGCTAATTGATTCAATTTAACTCTATATCTTATTTATTATTTAGAGTTAAAATTAACGTAGATAAGATCTTTTAATGATTTATAATCAATAACTTGTTATATATTAACGCTTCTCCATGAACACAATGATTCTTCCTTCTGTTTTAAAAAATACATAGTATCAACTTATATAAATTTCATATTATGAATAATATTCCTATTGTAGTAGAACAGCTTTACCCGGTACCTGTATCTAAGGCCTGGGAGGCTATAACCGACAAAAATCAGATGAAAGAATGGTATTTTACCATCGACGATTTTGAACTGAAGCAAGGTGCTGAATTTAATTTTGATGTTAATGTGCCTGACGGAGATTTTATATATCACCACCGTTGTGTGATAAAAGAGATAATCCCCGAAAAGAAATTCAGTCATACATGGACGCACCCTAGCCATAGTAAGGGAGAATCGTTAGTTACATGGAGCTTGCACCCTGTAGAAGGCGGCACTAAAGTGAGACTCACTCATGAGGGTGTCGAAAATTTTGCAGATGGGGGAGAAAACTTTGCCAGAGAAAATTATGTGGCAGGATGGACGGAAATTTTAGGAACATACCTGAAAGAATTTTTAGCGGAATAATAAATGAATCATTTATTAACGTGAATTCGATATAAGCATTATACAATTATGAGTTATGAATTGGCATCATATTTTCGTCTATTTTTTCATCCCGAACTGAAAGGAGGGATCTGTTATCTTATAGCAATGGATATCCTTTCAGTTTGGGATAACAAACTCGAATGAAGATTTTATTGTTCTTTTCCTTATTTCGAATTCACGTTGTATTAATAACAAAAACAATTAAATAAGATGGCTACAAAAATTAATCCAGTGGTTTGGTTCGAGATTTATATAAACGATATGGCTCGTGCCCGTAAGTTTTATGAAACAGTATTAGGTAAAGAATTGATAGATATGCCTATGGGTGAACAAACCGATTTAGAAGATTTTGAAATGGTAATGTTTCCTTTTGCCGACGACATGAATGCACCGAATGCATCCGGGGCATTGGTGAAGATGGAAGGAGTGGAAGCCGGAGGTAACAGTACGATAGTATATTTTGGTTGTGACGACTGTGCCGTGGAGGAAAGCCGTGTAGTTGCCGCCGGAGGAAAAGTGATGAAAACTAAGTTCTCTATCGGCGAGTATGGTTTTATTTCTCTTTGTTTCGATACCGAAGATAATTGCTTCGGGTTGCACTCCATGAAATAAACCAAAAGCAAATAAAGATGGAACGAAAGAAAGTAGATATCACTGTGTGGGTGCTGGTCGATATTTCGCCCGATATCGTGTGGAGATATTGGAATAACCCCGCGCATATTGTTGGCTGGAACAGTGCATCCGATGATTGGCATACAACTAATGCTATCAACGATTTGCGAGTCGGGGGGTATTTTAGTTCCCGTATGGAGGCCAAAGATCACAGTATGGGATTTGACTTCGAAGGGCGCTATGATGAAGTTGTACCCAATAAAAAGATTGCCTATACACTTGCCGATGGGCGTAAAGTGAAAGTTGTATTTACCGAGGTAGATGACAAAACGGAAATCACGGAGACATTCGATGCCGAAGGTGAGAATCCAGTAGAACTACAGCGTGAAGGTTGGCAGGCTATTCTTAATCGATTTAAACATTACGTAGAGTCGAACGAAAAACAACAATAAATTATGAAACATCAAATAACCCCATGCTTATGGTTTGACGGTAAGGCAGAAGAAGCCGCCCGTTTCTATGTGTCTGTATTCAAGAATTCGAATATAAAAAGTATTTCCCATTACGGAAAAGAGGGGTATGAAATTCACAATCAGAAAGAGGGGACGGTAATGACAGTAGAATTCGAGATTAACGGTCAAACCTTTACCGCACTTAATGGCGGGCCTATATTTCAGTTCAACGAATCAGTTTCGTTTCAGGTATATTGCGATACTCAGGACGAAATTGATTATTATTGGGATACGCTTACTGCCGATGGTGGCGAGGAGAGTTATTGTGGCTGGCTGAAGGACAAATTCGGGCTGTCGTGGCAAATCGTTCCATCCATCTTGGTCGAACTGATGAGGGATCAGGCAAAAGCAGGACGCATAATGGAAGTATTTATGCAAATGAGAAAGCTGGATATAGAAAAGATAAAAAATGCCTACTGATATACGCTCTCTGTTATCCTGATGGCAGGAAGTATTTTAGAATTGACTACAAAGTCGCCAATGATTTTGAATGCGAATTGTAAAACATTAAATAATAAAAATAAGAAAAGCGGACGAGAGCCCGCTTTTCTTGTATTCAATAGTGATAAGTTTATGACAATCTTTTCAAGCGATATAGCAATTGTTGTATTGCTTCTTGATAATCGTCAATAATAGCTTGAGTAAATGCTTCTGCAAATAATTCACGTTGAGATTCTGTGTATTTGAAGAATTCTTCGGCATGCTTAATAATGTCTGTAGGATTAGTTGTTTTTGGTATTACAATATCCAAATCTCCTTTTATTGCATACGAAGTTTCTACAATACGGTCTGTTGCATCAGCCAAATCAGCAATTGCTTGATCTAGGGCAATGTGGCGTGCATAGCTCGCATCACCTTTAACATGCCAGTGATAAAGTTTTAAACTGCTGTTGAATCCAAATAGTTTACCTAAAAATTCACCAACTTCTGCATTTGCAGTAGATGATTTTGTTTGTTTTAATGTACTTGTTGACATAATGATATAATTTTATTTATTAAATGTTTCTTATATAGACAAATATAACGATTTTATCTTGAGAGATCAAGTCCTTGCGATTGAAACTTTATATCCTTCATAAATGTAGTTTATGAAGGTAAGCTTTAGGTCGAATAAAAGCAATCTGTATATATTAGAACGATATTAATGCTATTTTTGTTCAAACAATTTCTCGAAATAGCATGGAAATATCACAAGAAATATTAAAAAGAAAGGGCGCACTTAAATTCGCCCTGCTGTCACCGGATATAATAAATTTATTGAATAGAGGGCTGATCGAATCGGTGAATCTCACGGAATGGCTCGCGGTAGATCATGGGGTATTAGTGAAAAATGTTTTGCCTCATAAGTATCAGGAATCGTGTTTATCTGCTCTTGCCGATTTGAAACAGAAAACGGCTATGCAATCTACATTAGCTGTCGGAAAAGCATTGCATGAGCAGACTTGCGGTCGTGATTCTCAATTGTTGTCAACTTTGGCTGGTCATGTTTCAGATAGTGTTCGCTGTTGGGCGACTTATCTTGTTGGATTGAATGATAGTTTAAACATAAGTGAAAAGCTGAATGCAATAAAGCCTTTCGCTGCCGATTCTCATTTTGGTGTGCGTGAGATCTCGTGGATGGCTATGAGATCTAGTCTTGATAGCAATTTGGAACAAGCGATTGCGATTTTATTGCTTTGGGTGCAGGACGAAAATGCGAATGTCCGTCGCTTTGCCACTGAAGCCATTCGCCCCAGAGGTGTGTGGTGCAAACATATAGACAGACTGAAAGAAGAGCCTCGGCTAGCTTTACCAATTCTTGATGTATTAAAATCTGATCCATCCAAATATGTACAGGATAGTGTAGGTAATTGGTTGAACGATGCGAGTAAAACTCAGCCCGATTGGGTAGTTGAACTCTGTGAGCAGTGGGGGCAACAGTCTAATACGAAAGAGACTACTTATATAATAAAGAAAGCGTTAAGGTCAATTTCATAGAATCTTAATTATATGAAGTCGTCTTGACTTTTTGTTTTTCGTATTATTTTGTCATCCTGAGGAACGAAGGATCTTGGTTAGGAGATGCTTCACTATCGTTCAGCATGACAAAGAGAGTAAACAAAAAGAAAACATTTTGAAAAGTCAAGACGACTTCTATATATAGAAGTGTTAGCACAAGAATAATTTTTACAATGATGGCGGTAATGTTGGTGTTATTAATCTTTTTCATATTCTTTATTTGCATTGTTGTTGCAATGGTAGGGTATTGTATATTCTCTATTTTTAAGAAAGATAAAATAGCTTATGGGTTTTATTTATTTGGAATGGGTTTATTAGGATTGCTAATTATTGCTATTATTCTCACCTCGCTTCTTAGATATTTCAAATAGAAATTTTATTTCACAATTTGTATTAGAGAAGTAGATATATCAATGTTTGTAAACGAAATGAAAATATATATTGTAATAAAAGATTGGATTACAGATTATCCTAACCCTATAACCCTTAGGGGAGGGCAGGATGTAGTGATAGATAATTCGAAGAAAGATGATACGCCCGATTGGCAGGGGTGGGTATGGTGCATATCCAACGACAATGCCGGTTGGGTTCCCGAACAAATTCTTCAGGTGAGGGATCGAACGAGTTCGTCGATTTCAAAAGCAATGGTCTTAGAAGATTACTTCGCAAAAGAACATAATGTGGGTGTAGGAGAAATGGTAGTCGGAAATAAAATAGTTAATGGATGGCTCTATTGTAGAAAAATGGATGAGGAAGTCTTTGGCTGGTTGCCTCTTTCTAATTTGGATGAAGTGTAAATTTATTTATCCAGATAAATTCGTCTCATTCTTACGATATCGACTTTCAATTCTTTAGTGAGAAAATCCATAACCGTTCCATGATCTCTTTTTATTTGATTTATTCCTGCTTGTAAGAACATTTTTTTAGCTGTGAATATAGGCTCAGCACGAGGGTACTTGTTTATTATATTGGAGTATTTGTCTTCGAGGTACTTGTTTGAGGATAAATAGTCTTCCATGATTGTTGCTTCGTCTACTCCCAATGCGAATAGTATAAGTGCTGCTCCCATCCCTGCCCTGTCTTTTCCTGCCGAACAATGGAAGGCTAACGGTGCGCTAAGGTTGTTTTGGACAATAGCAAAAAGTATTCTGAAAGCTCTTACACATACAGGGTCGCTTACCAACAAGCGATTCATGTGTTTCATATGCAGATTAACATTCGATTTCAATAAATTTGCCTGAATTCCTTCCGAACTTAGATTCCCCGGTGTGATGGCGATCGGGTATGTAAAACGTGCACTCGGAGGTAGTTTGTCGGGCGCTCGTCTCGACTCGTTTTCTGCTCTGAAGTCAATAACGGATGTGATAGGTATGCTCGATAAATAGGTCAGGTCTTCGTCAGTCAGATTACTCATGTCGTCGCCACGGAAGAGTTTTCCCCACTTTATATATCTGCCTTCTGCTGTTTTTATTCCTCCCAGATCGCGGAAATTGTAAGAGCCTGCCATAGGGAGATGTCTCTCTGCCAGAACAGATCTTCCTTTGGGTGTCATCAGTCCGAAATAGCTGCGTGCTGTAAGGCTCACATTTAAGGGGAATATGCCTTTGCCTTTGCCTTTTAAGATGGGTGTCGTGAAATCAATATCTTCCACCGAGAATCCGGCGTATAACGCCCATTCATCTGAAATGTCTATTTCCAGACTAGCGGCTTTAGACTGCTTGTCACGCAATATTCGGGCTTTCAGATTAATATCTTCTCCCTGATACATCGAGATCGACTTGTTCAACGGCAATACCATGATTTATTGTAAGAGAGGACAAAAATACATTATTTTTTACTAATAAATTCATATAGTAAGTGTAATCTATTCAGAAATAGTATAAATAGGCTCAAGTGTGAAAAAACAGTAAATCTTTACAAAAATAGGCTAAGCTGTTGATTAACCACAATCACTTACATATCTTTGCTATAGAGACGCAGTAATAATACGCTTATTGATCTACATGGTAATAAAAAAAATAACATATCTTCTTAGTTCCATATTCTTTTTGGCTAGTTGTACTCAAGATACATCGATATCTGTACTTTGCGAAAAAGATTCAAAAGACAATTATCTGTTAAAATGGGAGCTGTTTCCGGATCTGGATAATATACCCGTCGAGATTTATATGTCCGACAATGATACTATTTTCCCATCCTCACCTTTACGTGTAGTTAATTCGGGCGACTACATTGCTGTAATAAATGATACGATCCACAATATGCATCGAAAATATTTCAGGCTTAAGGTCGGAGGTAAGATGTCGGGAGTCGTAACTAACCGTTATTTCGAATTGGATAGTATACAGAATTTCAGAGACATTGGAGGATATTATACGAATGACAACCGTCAGATTCGTTGGGGCAAAATATTTCGTTCGGGGAATTTTGCTAATATGACACGCAAAGATGCTCAAGAATTAAATGAACTGGGTGTTAAAACCGTGTTAGATATGCGTTCTCAAGATGCCAGAGAGAAATATGCAAATTATATGCAGTCTTCGTGCTACATAAGAATACCTGTTATTAGTAACGGATATAATTCGATATCGAAACAGATTATCGACGGACATTTCTTGCGTGGAGATGCTATTATTTACACTCAGGACATATATAAAGATATGGTCGAAAATTATTCAGAGCAATTTGCCCTGATGTTTGATTATTTGTGCAACGAAGATAATTATCCGGTAGCATATCATTGCTATTTGGGTAAAGATCAGTCGGGGTTAGCTTCATATCTTTTGTTGCGGGCACTTGATGTATCGCCCGAAACCGCAGAGGATGATTATATGGGATCTAATCTGGGCATAGATAGGAGCAAGCTGATTAAACGGGTTGATACCCTATCCGAGTCGATGCAAGAGGCACTGACTATGTTGACAAAAACAGATTTAGCTTACCTCAAATATGGGATTTCGTGGATGAGGACAAAAAGTGGTTCAGTGGATGATTATATGACTGAAGAATTGAGGCTGACCCCTGATAAGAGGAAGAAATTACGGGAAATATTACTGTATTAAAATAAAAAAACTCCGCTGCAATGGTTGCAGCGGAGTTTTTTTATTCAGAGTAACTTTACCTGTTTGTTTTATTCTTCAGACAGTGAATCTATTTCTTCTTGAGAAACGATGTCAAGTAATTCTACTTCAAATATCAAAGTAGAAAAAGGTTTGATTGTTCCTTGATCTCTTGTTCCGTATGCTAAATCGTAAGGTATGTATAGCATCCATTTAGACCCTACAGGCATCAATTTAAGGGCTTCAGTCCATCCTTTTATAACGTGACCTACTGCAAATGTAGTCGGTTCGTTTCTGTCATAACTGCTGTCGAATTGTGTCCCATCGATCAGCGTTCCTTTGTAATGAACTTTTACGATGTCTGTTGCCGATGGTTTTGCTCCTGTTCCTTCTGTAATAACTTTATATTGTAAGCCATTAGGCAGTGTTACTACACCTGCTTTTGCTTTGTTTTCAGCCAAGAAGTTTTCACCTGCTGTAACTTGTTCTGCGTATTGAGCTTTCAAGGCATCAGCCGCTTCAGCTTCTTTGCGTTGTTGAACCTGTTGTGCTTTTTGTTGAATTATATCCTGAGGATTGTTTACATCAAAAAGAGGTGTTTCGTTTTTTAGTCCGCTAATGAAAGCATAAACAAAAGCATCGCGATTAATTGCATCCTCTTGTCCTAATACTTCTGCGGAGAAATTCTTAGTCATCGATCCTACTTGGCTTGCTATGGCAATACCCGAGTTGAATGCCGGGCTGGTAGAACTTTCTAGCATCGCTTGTTTGAAGCCTGCAAGAAAATCTTCCATGTTTACAGCATTTGCTGTGGTAGCAGAATCAAGTTTTACTTTTAGCTCTTTTCTCAATTGAGTTTGTTTTGCAGCATCCGATTCGGTTAATATTCTTTGCTCATAATCAGCACTTATAGCTGTCGTGTCTGTTAGTACACCCATTTGAGTAAGGTATTGAGGAAGACCTTGCGACATTGCTATTCCATAAACGTACGAAACAGAATCACTTTCTGTTTTGATAGATGGAGTCGATAATTCAGTTGGCTTTGCGCCTTTTTTAGAATTTGCTTTTTTCTGACCGAAAGCATTAGACGAAGCTAATACTGCAACCGAAAGAAGACCAAAGAGTAATACTTTTTTCATTTTATAATCTGATTTGTAATTTCTTAAATACAATACTTTTTTAGTTTTGTAGTCGCAAAAATAATACTTTTTAGTTATCTAAATGAAGGCTTTAGAGAAAGTTATTTTAAAATCTTACAAAAACATTAAAAACTAATCATTACCTTTGCGCCTCCTTTATTAGGTCTGGCTCTCTTTTTCATTTTTTCATTTTGGGGTGAGAGTAGGATCAGAAAGGTTATTTTACCTCAATTATTGAAAAGAATTAATGAAAACATTTGAAGAGTTAGGTGTTGCTGCGGATATCCGCAAAGCAATCGAAGAAATGGGTTATGAAAACCCGATGCCGGTGCAAGAGGAAGTGATTCCGCACTTGCTTGGCGAACTAGGCGAAACGAACGACGTAATTGCGTTGGCTCAGACTGGAACAGGTAAAACAGCAGCATTTGGTCTGCCGGTTTTACAAAAAGTAAATGTAAAAGAAAATGTGCCTCAAGCACTGATTCTTTGTCCTACACGCGAACTTTGTTTGCAAATAGCAGGCGATTTAGCTGATTATTCCAAGTATATTGATCATTTAAGAGTACTTCCTGTATATGGCGGTTCGAGTATCGATAGCCAGATTAAAGCGTTGAGGAGAGGTGTGCAAATAATTGTTGCTACTCCCGGACGTTTGATCGACTTGATCAACAGAAAAACTGTAGAATTGTCGAATATTAAGTATGTAGTACTTGATGAAGCTGACGAAATGTTGAACATGGGATTTATGGAAAGTATCGATGAGATTCTTTCTAAAGTGCCGGACGAACGTATGATGCTTCTATTCTCGGCTACAATGCCTAAAGAAATCGCAAAGATTACGAAGAAATACATGAAAAGCCCTAAAGAAATTACGATTGGTCGTAAGAACGAAGGGACTACTAATGTGAAGCATATTTACTATATGGTGCATGCTAAAGATAAATATCTTGCACTTAAGCGTATTGCCGATTTCTATCCGAATATTTATGGTATCGTTTTCTGTCGCACACGCCGTGAGACTCAGGAGATTGCCGATAAATTAATACAGGATGGCTATAGTGCAGATGCTCTGCATGGCGATTTGTCGCAAGCACAACGCGACTATGTAATGCAGAAATTCCGCGTGCATGGTCTTCAGTTGCTGATAGCAACAGACGTTGCTGCCCGTGGACTGGACGTAGATAGCTTGACGCATGTTATCAATTATGGTTTACCTGATGATATCGAATCATATACTCACCGAAGCGGTCGTACAGGTCGTGCCGGAAAAACAGGTATATCGATTGCTATTGCCCATGTGAAAGAAAAAGGCAAAATCAGAGAAATCGAAAAAATCCTTAACCGTAAATTCGAGCAAGGTGTAATGCCGACAGGTGATGTTATTTGTGAAAAACAATTACTTGATCTTGTTGACAGAATCGAAAAAGTAAAAGTAAACGAAGAGGAAATTGCAAAACTTCTTCCTGATGTTTACCGTAAACTTGACTGGTTAGAAAAAGAAGATATTATCAAACGTGTAGTTTCGTTAGAATTTAATCGTTTGATCGACTACTATCAGGATGCAGACGAAATAGAATCTCCTGCCGATCGTGGAAGTTCACGCGGTGGTGAAGATAGTTTCCCTCGCAAAAGAGACAGAGGCGAAAGAGGCGCTCGCGGAGCAGAAAGCGGATATTCTCGTATCTTTATCAATGTAGGACGTACCGATAACGTTAATCCTGCAACATTGATGGGAATGGTTAACGACTTTGTTCCTGAAAAAATTAATATTGGACGTATCGATATATTGCAAAATTTCTCATTCTTCGAAGTGCCTGAGCGTGATGCTCAAAAAGTATTGAAATCGATGGGTAATCAAGAGCAAAACGGACGTCGCATATCAGTTGAACTAGCTCAAAACGGTGGCGGTTCAGGTGGTGGCGGAGAACGCAGTAGCGATCGTGGCGGCAGCCGTGGTGGTTCGGGCGGTGGCGGTGGTTTCCGCAGCAGCGGTCCTCGTGGCGGTGGCTCGGGTGGCGGCGGATATCGTGACGATAGAGGCGGCGGACAACGCAGAAGCAGCGGTGGCGGTGGTTCAAGATCATCAGGTTCATCTCCGAAAGAACACCGAAAAGGTGGTGGCCGTAAGCCTAAATTTTCGTAATGAAATAGTCTTTTAAAGAAGATTTTTAATAATAAGGGCCTGTTGATATTTATCAGCAGGCCCTTATACTTATGTTAAACATTGAAATTTACGCAAATATCGTTTACCGAATAGCTTTTGTTTTATATATTTGCTATATTATTCTCTTTGCAAAAAGGGATTTTTTTAGATAGAGAAAGCTTATGAGCGAACAAAATAATATATCTGTTTTAGACAGAGTTAATTATCCATCCGATTTGAAGAACTTGTCGATAGAAGAGTTGGAAACTCTCTGTTCGGATCTTCGTCGTTTTATCATAGATCAATTAAGTACCAATCCGGGACACTTCGGTTCCAGTTTAGGCACAGTGGAACTTACTGTTGCACTTCATTATGTATATAATACTCCTTACGACCGCCTTGTATGGGATGTGGGTCATCAGGCATATAGTCATAAAATTTTAACAGGAAGAAAAGATCGGTTTAATACCAATCGTCAGTTTGGTGGGTTAGCAGGGTTTCCTAATCCGGAAGAGAGTGAATATGATGCTTTTATAGCAGGGCATGCTTCGACTTCTATATCGGCAGCCTTAGGTATGGCTGTTGCTTCTTCGATCAAGAATGAAGACAGACGTGCTGTGGCTATAATCGGAGACGGTTCTATGACCGGAGGCTTAGCTTTCGAAGCGTTGAATAATGCAACCTCACAGCCAAATGATATTCTTATCATTCTCAACGATAACGATATGGCTATCGATGACAATGTGGGAGGGATAAGGGACTATCTGGTGAAAATGACAACATCTCCTACCTACAATCGGGTAAGGAACGATGTTTACCAGAAGTTCAAAAAAGGAAATCTTATAACAGAAAAAGGTAAAAACTTTATTCTTCGGTTCAACAATAGTCTGAAATCGCTTATCACAAAGCAACAGAACATATTCGAAGGATTTAATATACGCTATTTCGGTCCGGTTGACGGACACGACCTAAGGGGGTTGATTCGTATCTTGCAGAATATTAAAGATATGAAAGGGCCTAAAATGTTGCATATCCATACCATCAAAGGTAAAGGATTTGAACCGGCTGAAAAGTCTGCGACGCTATGGCATGCACCGGGTAAATTCGACAAAGAAACCGGAGAAAGAATAGTTGTCAGTTCAAAAGATCAACCACAATTATATCAAAATGTATTTGGACATACATTAGTCGAATTAGCAGGAAAAGATGAACGGATAGTCGGTATAACACCTGCCATGCCTTCGGGCTGCTCGATGGGATTCATGATGAAAGAGTTTCCCAAAAGGGCTTTCGATGTAGGTATAGCAGAAGCACATGCAGTTACTTATTCGGCGGGATTGGCCAAAGAAGGTTTGATTCCGTTTTGTAATATCTATTCATCGTTTATGCAGCGTGCTTACGATCAGGTGATACATGATGTTGCTATACAAAAGCTGCACGTGATAATGTGTCTTGATAGAGCTGGACTGGTTGGTGAGGATGGATCTACACATCATGGAGCATTCGATCTGGCATATATGCGCTGTATTCCTAATCTTACGATTGCATCACCATACAATGAGCACTATCTACGCCATTTGATGTATACTGCTACTTATGGCAATGATGGGCCTTTTGTAATTCGTTATCCGAGAGGACAAGGTGAATTGCGCGATTGGGAATGTGAAATGAAAATACTCGAAATAGGTAAAGGACGAAAACTTAAAGACGGTAAAGACCTTGCCGTATTATCGATAGGACCTATTGGCAATGTTGCGGCGCAAGCTATTGCTGCGGCAGAAGAAAAAGGATTTTCTATTGCTCATTACGATATGATATTCTTAAAACCTATAGATGAAGAGCTATTAAAAGAAGTTGCCCAAAACTACACAAATGTAGTAACTATCGAGAACGGTGTGATGAAAGGTGGTTTAGGCAGTGCTGCATTAGAATATTTTGCGGAAAATAATTATCAGAATATAAAAGTTACACGTGTTGGATTGCCTGATGAGTTTGTTACTCACGGGTCGGTAAAAGAGTTGAACAAACTCTGTGAAATAGATGCGGCAGGTCTGACAGATAGAATACTAGCTGCATTGAAGTAGAATAGACTAATACAATAACATAAATGAGAATTGTCATCGCGGGTGCAGGCGCAGTAGGCACACATCTGGCGAAGTTGCTTTCGGCAGAGAATCAGGATATCGTATTGATGGATCAGGATAAAGAGAAGCTCAACTTCTCGAAAAACAATCTGGAGATGATGACTATGAATGGTTCGCCAACTTCGTTGAAGGATCTGACAGAGGTTAGTATTAAAGAGACTGATCTTTTTATTGCTGTTACTCCCGATGAGTCTGTCAATATCACATCATGTATGCTTGCCTCGAATATGGGTGCAAAGAAGACTTTTGCCCGTATCGACAATTATGAATATCTTCTTCCTAAAAACAGAGAATTTTTTGAAAAGCTTGGTGTAAACTCGATGGTTTACCCCGAAATGCTGGCAGCTAAAGAGATTGTTTCGGCTGTCAAACGTCCATGGATACGCCTTTGGGTAGAACTGTGCGGCGGTGCAATCCTGCTTGTAGGTATTAAGGTTAGAGATAATGCAAGTATCGTGAATAAGCATTTGTATGATTTGGGTAGCGAAATGAAGAAGTATCATATCGTAGCCATAAAGCGTAATAATATGACCATCATACCCAACGGTAATAGTCAGATATTAGCGGGCGATCTTCTTTTTTTTACAACTACAAAGGGCGATCTGGATGAGATCCGCCGTGTAACGGGAAAGGAAGATTTCGAAGTGAAGGATATTATGATAATGGGCGGTAGCCGTATTGCGATACGTACGTGTCAGTATCTGCCTGATAACATGACGATAAAGCTTCTGGAGTCGGATAAGGAAAAGTGTCAGTTACTTCTCGAGAAAGTGCCGAATAATGTGACCGTGTATCACGATGACGGCCGAAATGCCGATTCGCTGATACAAGAGGGGATTGGAGGCATGGATGCCTTTATCGCTGTTACAGGTAATTCCGAAGCAAATATATTAGCATGTCTGGCTGCGAAGCGTTTAGGCGTACGCAAAACTGTAGCCGAAGTCGAGAATATGGATTATATTTCGATGGCAGAGAATCTGGATATTGGTTCGATTATCAATAAGAAGCTGATAACAGTTAGTAATATTTATAGATTTCTGCTTAGTGCTGATGTTTCGAATGTGAAGTCGTTAACCTTTGCCAATGCAGATGTGGCAGAAATAGTAGCACGACCAAATTCAAAAATTACAAAGAAAGAAATAAAAAAAATAACTCTACCCAAGAATGTAACTTTGGGTGGTCTGATACGCAATGGAGAGCCTATGATGATCGATGGAGATACCTTGGTGGAACCTTACGATCATGTTGTAGTATTCTGCTTGGATGATGCTTTGCGCGAGGCAGAAAAACTTTTCTATTGATATAAATAATGAATAGCTTTAATTATAGGTTTGTCTTAAAGACAATAGGTTTTTTGCTTATCATAGAGTCCCTCTTTATGATGGTAGCGACTATTGTATCTTTCGCTTTCCATGAGACTTCCGGCGATATGATGCTAATTAGCTCGGCTATAACGTTTTTTGCAGGGATTGTCTTTCGTCTTATAGGTACTGACGATTATGAGAAACCGATAGGAAAACGCGAAAGTTTTTTAGTGGTAGCCCTCACATGGGTTATTCTTTCGGCATTCGGTATGTTGCCTTATTATCTTAGCGGTGCTATTCCCGATATCAGTAATGCATATTTCGAAACCATGTCGGGTTTTACAACTACAGGTTCTTCTATTTTATTAGATATAGAAAGTATTCCTCATGGTCTTCTTTTTTGGCGTAGTATGACCCAGTGGATTGGGGGTATCGGTATTATTGTTTTTGCATTGGCGGTATTGCCTATGCTGGGCGGTAATGCGTCGGTGCTTTATGATGCCGAGACTACGGGTATTGTTCACGAACGTTTCAGGCCCCGTGTAACACAGGTTTCTAAGCGCTTATGGATTACTTATGTGCTGATAACCGGCATTCTGATGTTATTATTATGGGCTGGACCAATGGATTTTTTCGATGCTATATGCCATGCTATGACAACAATGTCTACGGGCGGCTATTCGACCAAACAGGCGAGTATAGCTTATTGGAACTCACCATATCTTGAATATGTGATAAGTATTTTTATGTTTATCGGTGGTGTTAACTTTGCATTGATATTTTTTCTGCTCAAAGGTGTTCCTAAACGGCTACTCAAAGATGAAGAATTCAGATGGTATGGTGTAATCTGCTTGATTTTCGTTACCATTATATCTACCTGTCTTTATTTTTCAGGACAAATGCACGATTTCGAATATGCTTTCAGAACCTCTTTGTTTCAAGTAACATCTGTAATAACTACCACCGGCTTTGCTACAGTCGATTATATGGGGTGGGGTGCATTCTACTCGTTGATAATCTGTCTTTTGATGTTGTTCTGTGCTTGCGCCGGCTCAACCTCGGGAGGTATAAAGATCGTTCGTATTATTGTTCTTTGTAAGAATGCAGTGAATGAATTTAAACGTCAGGTTCATCCCAATGCTGTACTTCCCGTGCGACTGAATGGTCAGGTTGTGCCGATTGATATTGTTACCAAGATACTAGCCTTTCTTTTTCTATATCTGGCTATTCTTATTGTGAGTTTTCTTATATTGTCATTCTCTGGTATGGGTTTTGAGGAATCGGTAGGTTCGGCTATATCGTGTATGGGTAATGTCGGCCCCGGATTAGGAAGTGTCGGCCCCAGCGGTCATTTTAATGATATTCCTACTTTTTCAAAATGGTATCTGTGTTTTATTATGTTGGCAGGTCGCCTCGAACTATTTACTGTCTTATCCCTATTTATGCCTGCATTCTGGAAGAGATAAATATTTCTTTTCTTCCTCGTCTTTTAATCCTGTTTTTTGTTGAAAAAAATGTTTATTCACCATTATAGCGTGTCTAAGGATGGTTGTGCCATTTTTTTAAGATTTGTAAATATGAAAAAGGATCAATCCCTATTTATGGTTATTGTACTCACAAATATCCCCATATATAGTTATTGTGTCTTTTTAGGGTTATTGGGATCTTTGTAAAGATTTTTTAACCATTCAATTCACTAAATAAACAAATTATGTCAAAAAGGATTTGCATTATCCTTTTATTATTAGTTGCTAGTATATCATTTGTAGCAGCTCAAGTAATAAAAGGGAAAGTACTTGATGAAAACGGAGAACCTTTAGCAGCAGCAACAGTTGTTGTTAAAGAAATAAATAAAGGAACATCTACGGATAATGACGGAAGATTCAGGTTCAGAGGTCTGCCTGAAGGTCAGGTTACTGTTGTAGCCAGTTTTGTAGGATACGAAAATGAGACTAGAGAGGTCAGATTATCAGAACATTCCGATATTATTATCCAGTTCGATATGAAGCCTAACACCCAACTTCAAGAAATAGAAGTTTTTGGCGAACGTCATAAAAAACCCGAAAAGCTTGATGCTATTACACGTATGCCACTCCGTCCGAGTGAGCAGATACAAAGTATATCTATAATTTCGGAGAAGGTTATTGCAGAACAGGGAGCCTTGACTGTTACCGATGCTATTCAAAATGTACCGGGTGTGATATTATTCGGATCGTATGGAGGCGTCAAAGAAAGTTTCTCAAGCAGAGGATTCCGGGCTATTCCTGTGCTAAAGAACGGTGTGAGAACAGATTCTCAATTTCAGACAGCCTCAATCCAGACAGATATGCAAGGGGTTGAAAGTATTCAGATGATCAAGGGTTCTGCCGCTATTACACAAGGTGTTATAACTGATATAGGAAATGCAGGAGGTGTAATAAATGTAGTTACAAAAACGCCTAAATTTACAAACTCAGGAGAGGTTGCTTTGCGAGTTGGAAGTTGGGGTCAGATTCGACCAACTTTCGATGTGCAATCTGTTTTAGATGATAAGAAAACTGTTGCTTTCCGTCTCAATGGAGCTTATGAGCGTTCGGATAACTATAGGCCGATAGTATCTTTAAGCAAAGTATATATCAATCCGTCATTTGAATGGCGTCCCGATGATAAGACTGCAATAACATTGGAGATGGATTATATGAACGAAAACACAACGCCTGTTCTCGCTGCTATTAATTTGGCAGATGCGAGTACAGAAGCATTGTATGAAATTCCTCATAATAAATTTACAGGTACAGATGCTGATAATGTTAATACTAAGACATTGACTTATTCAGCACGTATGACACGTAAAATTGCTGATAAATTGAGTATAAGAGCTGCTTATTTTAATTCTTCATACAACTTTGATAATTTCAGCACATCTGTTGGCACTGCCGCAGTAAAGAATGATTATAATGTTAGAGCGAGATCATTAACAAGAAGTATTCGTGATGACAAAAATTCAACTTTCCAGTTGGACTTTGTAGGCCAGGATGTTTATACAGGTACTATCAAGCATACATTTCAAGTTGGGTTCGATTATAGAACCGCAAATGCATCTGCAATAGCTTTTTCACCTTATGCGTTGGGTAATGTGGATATTGTAAATTCTGATATTCCTAATATTGCACCACCTCAAGATTCTATAAAAAAATATGTGGTTGCGAAAGATCCGGTTCTTACAAAATATACTACTTATGGTATAATGGCACAAGAGGTTATGACAATTAATGAATACGTAAAACTGATTCTCGGAATTCGTTTCAGTTCTATATCTACCGATAATGTAGGCGGAGGAATAACTACAAGTAATGCTTGGAATCCTATGGTGGGATTGATGCTAACGCCTCTCAAAAATGTTAATGTATTCGGGTCATATACAACGAGTACCAATCTGAGGAATTCAGCCAATATATTGGAAGACAGAGTTACTTTAGCAGGTGCATCTACTACAAAACAGTGGGAAGCAGGGATTAAATCCGATTGGCTTGATAACAGGCTTCGTTTTAACTTCACCTATTTTGATATACTGACAGACAATCTGACGAATTCAGAATATGAATATAATGTAGATAAGGGTTCTCAAGTAACTACCGGCTATTATTTTAAAGCGGGAGATCTGAAACGAAATGGTGTTGAATTGGAATTGACCGGCCGTATTTTGTCTAATCTGCAAGTAATGCTGGGTTATTCATATACGAATGCCAGATACACAAACAGTCCTTCTTATCAGGAAGGCTCTGCACCTATCAATACAGCAGCACATACGGCAAATAGTTGGGTGTTCTATACCATAGATAAGTCGCCATTGAAAGGTCTTTCTATTGGGCTAGGTGCTTATTATGTAGGCAAGCGTCCTATCGATGATTATAGTTTGAAGCCGAACGGACATGAAGGTACACTTACAGGCAAACAGCCATTCGATATGCCGGCGTATACAACTGTAAATGCACAATTAGCTTACAATATAGGTAGGGTCACAGCACGTGTATTTTTCAATAATATATTTGACGAACTTGGATACAACTCGTATTATCGCGGCGGATATATCAATCAGATCGATCCTCGTAATTTTGCAGGAGTACTATCGTATCACTTCTAATCACTATTTGTTGTGATGGCAGTATCTAAATATCATTATATATTGTGATTGCCGAGACAGATATAAGTTCAGATATTTGTAAAGCATTCTTGTAGGAAATAATGATACTACAATTCTATAATTACTAAACTTTGATGATAGTTGTTCCGATGTGATTGATAACTCAAATACATCGGAACTTTTTTTAATATTAATATGAGAAAATTTTTCAGAAGATTTCATAAATGGCTGGCACTTCCTGTTGGTCTTATTATATCAATTACATGTTTGACCGGAGCAATACTCGTTTTTCAGGACGAGATATTAGAGGCATGTAATCCCCATCATTATTTTATTGAAGAGGTAAAAGGTTCACCGATTCCACTAAATGAATTAGTACCGATTGTCGATGCACAATTAAAAGACAATACAGTGTCGGATGTTAAGGTTAGTTCTGATCCGAATCGTACTTATACGATGACTTTGGCCGAAGGATTCCGGGTTGTAGCATTTGTAAACCCATATACCGGAGAGGTAGTTGGAAAATACGAACCTCGTGAGAGTTTTTTCTGGACAATAATGTCGCTACACCGTTGGTTGATGGATGGTAGCCGTACATGGGGGAAATATACTGTTGGAATATCGACAATACTACTTGCTTTTATACTTGTTAGCGGAGCAGTTTTATGGATGCCAAAGAGCAAGAATAAAGGTAAGAAAAAATGGAAAGGCAGATTTACTATCAAAACAAGATCGGGTCGTAAACGTTTGTTTTACGATTTGCACAATGTTTTGGGTATGTATGCCTGTCTGATACTTCTCGTATGTGCATTGACAGGATTGATGTGGTCTTTCGAATGGTATAGACTTGCCGTATTCACAGCATTCGGTGTCGAAGAACCCAGTGAGCGACCTCGTACGCATGGTGGAGAGAAGAAAGAAAAGCCGGCTGTAAACCCAACGCATTGGCAATCTGTATTCGAAGAGGTAAAAGTAGCTAATCCCGATTATGAATATATAAGAGTTCAGGACGGCACATCTCTCGTGCATCTCAAATCGTCAGCAGTATCTCGTGCTAATGATAAATATGACTTCGATAAAAAGACAGGGCAGATCAAGAAAGTGACTTTGTATAAAGATCAGGCAAAGACAACCCGCATATGGGGATGGGCATATAGCCTGCATGTCGGAAACTATTGGGGTGTATGGTCAAAGATTCTTACATGTCTCGCATCACTTATAGGGGCAAGCCTACCTCTTACAGGTTATTACCTATTTTATGTAAAAAGAAAAAAGCGGAAGAAAAAGAAACGCTCTAAAGACTAATCTGCCTTAAATCAAGAACTTGATCGGGAGGTATTGGATACTTCAATGTCAAGGTGGATAAGTTGTTCATGTAGTTTCCTCTTTTTCGTCTACTAATTGACCGTGTTGGTCTACTATTTTGGCTTTGCGTTGAGGTATTTCATATTTTTGTTCCGTAATATTTAGGTAAGAAAATAACAACAAACGATATGATAATAACAATTCTTTTTCCGGCTTTGGATCAAGCTGCCGTTAAGGTATTGTTTATTAGATCGCTGTCTTTTGTTAAAACATTTTTATTTATTGTTAATTCGAGTTCAGATAATTCTATAAATAGTCTTATCTTTGCATCCCAAATCAGATAAATGTTCGTTTTTTTAGAATTATCTAAATAAAATGAACATTTCGTCGTTAATAGAGGTGAAATATGACTGAGAAAGTCTTAATAAACAAACAATGAGAAATCTTTTTTTAACAACTTTACTATTACTATTGAGTGCAACTCTATCAGCACAAAATAAATACACGATTAAAGGTAAAGTTTGCGAAGCTGAAACCCAGGAATGGCTAGTAGGTGTATCGGTAGGGATAAAAGAATTACCGCAACAGGGTAGTTTTAGTAATGAGTCAGGTAACTATACCATTTCACTATCTCCTGGCGAATACACTTTGATTTTTAAGCTTTTGGGTTTCCATACACAGGAAAAGAGAGTGAAAGTAGAGAAAAATCAAACTCTGGATATCGACCTTTTATCTGAAGTTGTATCTTTAAATGAGATTGAAATTACTGCTGTAAAGAGAGATGAGAATGTAAAAAGTGTACAAATGGGAGTAGATCGTTTAGAGATCGAGACTATTAATAAGATACCTGTTCTTCTTGGGGAGCGTGATATTCTAAAAACGATTCAGCTATTACCCGGAATACAGAGTGCCGGAGAAGGAAATACGGGCTTTTATGTGCGGGGAGGAAGTGGAGATCAGAATCTGATACTACTCGACAATGCATTGGTATATAATCCTTCGCATCTTTTCGGATTCTTCTCTACATTCAATTCCGATGCAGTTGGAGATATGACTATCTATAAGGGCTCTATGCCGGTTCAATATGGTGGTCGTTTATCATCTGCACTCGATGTGAGTATGCGCGATGGTAACATGAAAGACTATACTGTTAGTGGGGGCATTGGTCTTATATCTTCGAAACTGACGGTAGAAGGGCCTTTGCAAAAAGATAAATCGTCTTTCATTGTTTCGGGTCGTCGTACTTATGCCGATGCATTAGGGAAATTGATGGGTGTATCTGCCGTAAATAGTTCTACGTTATATTTTTATGATCTTAATGCGAAATTGAGCTATATATTATCGGATAATGATAAACTGACCATATCTGCATATCATGGGAAGGATAAGTTAGGATTAAATGATATTGCCATGGTAGATTGGGGTAACTCACTTGTCAGCGGAAAATGGAATCACCGATTCAGCAACAAAGCGTCATCGATGACTTCACTCACCCTTACCAATTATGGTTACAATGTAACTGTGGATCTTACGGATAAGTTTAAAGTAGCATCGACAATAACCGATTACAATATTAATCAGGAGTTTAATTTCTACCCTAATAGTAAAAATACGATAAAGCTTGGTTTCAATAGTATATATCGTACTATTGTACCGGGTAATATAACCGCAGAAGATCCTGAGGCATTAGAAGTAACACCTTTTGCTCATCGCTATTCGTGGGAAAATTCTATTTTCGCCAGTAACAATACGAAGATAAATGATAACCTCGAAATAAGTTATGGTATACGTGTATCTACGGCCAGCACATTGGGTGGAGGGGATTTCTTCACATACGATAATTATAATAATGTTGTCGATACAATTACTTCGAGACGTGGCGAATTTGTAAAAACATATTTCAACTTCGAGCCTCGTTTTTCAATCGCTTACCAATTGGATAAAGTGTCTTCCATCAAGGCCGCTTTTACCCGTACAGCACAAAATATGCACATGCTCAAGGTTTCTAATATGGAAGCCACCCCTTCCGACAGATGGGTAACGAATACAAATCATATCAAACCCGAACTGGCTAACCAGGTATCGTTAGGATACTTCCGTAATTTTGCAAACAATACGTTTGAGTTTAGTGCAGAGGTATATTATAAGAACTTGGAGAATCAGATCGACTATAAGGACGGAACCGCAGATATTATGCGTAAAGAGAATGTTGAGCCGTATCTCCTTTTTGGAAAAGGTCGGGCTTATGGTCTGGAATTATTCCTTAAAAAGAAATACGGGCGATTCAACGGCTGGGTCGGTTACACCCTTGCTCGTAGTGAGAAAAAAATTGATGGTATAAATGATGGTGATTGGTACGTTGCCAATCAGGATCGTACACATGATATCTCGGTGGTTGGAATGTTCGATCTGACAAAGAAATGGTCTCTGTCGGGTACATTTGTTTATGCAACAGGTGCTCCAATGACATTTCCTAGTGGAAAATACGTAGTGGACGGACATGTAATTCCTTACTACGAAGGGCGTAACTTATATCGTGCTCCTGCATATCATCGTATGGACTTAGGTGCTACGTGTATCCTGAAAAATACAAAGAGACGCTATTCCGAATTGGTATTCAGTCTCTATAATGCATACGGTCGCAAGAATGCATACGCCTATGGTTTTAGACAAAGTAAAGAAGACAGTTCAAAATCGGAGACCTATATGATTTATCTCTTTAGTGTTATTCCGTCTGTTTCGTGGAACTTTAAATTTTAAAAATGAAGATGAAAAAGTATATATATATATTATTGACAGTTGTATTCACAATGTCGTTAGTTTCATGCGAGGAGATAGTAGATCTCGATCTGAGATCGGTAGATCCGCTTCTTGTGATAGATGCCACTATAAAAGAGAATGCGCCATGTGTTGTTCTTCTAAGTACAACTCAGGATTATTATAACAATAGTTCTGTGCCGACTGTGTCGGGTGGTATTATAACTCTATCGGATGATGCAGGTAATACCGAAGTGTTAATAGAGTCCATGCCCGGTGTCTATCAATCGCACGCCATGTTTGGAACTGCAAATAAAACCTACACATTAAATGTAAAGGTCGGAGACGACTCATATACCGCGACCTCGAAGCTGCTGGAAACTGTAGCGATCGATAGTCTCTATATTTACAATATTGAAGTTGGAACAGAGCATTTCTATTCACCTACTGTTATCTTCGATGATCCGGCTGACGTAAAAAACTATTATTACTATACTACATTTGTAAACGGTGCTCGTCTTAGTACTATCTACGTAGGAAACGATGAATATAAAAATGGTAGAAATACCCATGAAATACTGTTTTTTGATAAAGAAGATAATGATGATAGAGTTCTGGAAATAGGAGATACAATAAGAGTCGAAATGCGGACTATTGACACTGGGGCCTACGATTTCTATCTTACTATGATGTATTCTGTTGCTGCCGGAGGAGGTACCAATCCGATCAGTAATTTTTCGGGTGGAGTATTAGGTTGCTTTAGTGCTTATGGGCTTAGTACCAGAGAAATTATAATAGACGAGAGTAATATTTATACCAAAAAGGCAAATTAGAAACAGAAGGCATAGTATGTTTTGAGTAATAAATTCTGTATATTTGTGTTGATAACCATTAGAAACTTGTTTGTCGCATGAAATTTCTACTTATATTATTTATTGTTTTCATACTTGTGATATTTGTTTTTGGGTCTATACTCGGTCGGGTAATCCGATTTTTTAATCCGGGAAATACAAATACAAATCGTCGTCAACAAAATAAATCGAGACAGTCTAACGAGAATAACTCTGGCACTGATAATAAAAAATACTTCTCTGATAAAGAAGGGGAGTATGTAAGCTATGAAGAAGTAAAAGATGAGGAATGAATAAACCGCATAGGCTTATTCATTCTCTTCTTTAAAATTCATTTTCTCTTCTATAATATATTCGGGTCTGTTCTTCACTTCATCAAAAAGAACGCCGATGTATTCTCCAAGTACACCTATTGTCAATAGCTGTACACCACCGAAAAATATAATCAGTATAATTGTAGAAGTCCATCCTGTAATGGCTCCTGTGTATCCTAGCCAACTGCCGAGCCATACCCACAAAGCGTATGCTATCCCTATGAAGAAAGCAATGAAGCCTAAACTGACAGATACTTTTAATGGTTTTTTAGAAAAATAAAGTAAGGCTTTCTTAGCAAAAACGAGCATGTTTTTTAGTGGGTATTTTGTTTCTCCGGCAAAACGTTCGTCCCTGTCGTAATAGAATGGAATTTGTTTGAAGCCTATCCAGCAGATTAATCCCCGGATATATTTCCCTTTTTCCTTTAATTGATTAAAGGCTTTGATAGCTTTCTTATCTATAAGTCGGAAGTCGCCCGTGTCGCGTGGGAATTCCACCTCCGAAAGCTCGTTCATCGTTTTATAAAACATCTTCGCTGTAAATTTCTTGAAAAATGTTTCACCCTTACGTATCTTACGAACACAATATACAACACTGGCTTCATTTTCCAGATGGGCTTTCACTAACTCCGGAATTAGTTCGGGAGGGTCTTGCAAGTCGGAGTCGATTATAACCGCCATATCGCTCTCGCAATTATTCAAGCCGGCTGTTACCGCCGGTTGGTGACCGAAGTTACGAGAGAAGTGAATCACCTGTGCATGATCATCTTGTGCCGCTATACAATTGAGTATATACTTTGTTTTATCTTTACTGCCATCGTTGATGAAGATGATATAAGCATCTATGTTTTCATTTCTCAGCGAATCTAAAACCTTTTTTGTGCGGTTATAGAATTCCTGAATAACGGCTTCCTCGTTGTAGCACGGAACAATGACAGAAAGGGTTTGCATATACTTGAATTTTTAGAATGAGTTTTATTTCTTATGATTGAATAACCAAGGGAATAAGTTTTTTTCAGCGAAAGCATTTTCCCAGCTATTGTGGTTTACGCCCGGATATTCAGTGTATTTCACATCGCAGCCAGCCTGTTGTAAGGCATGATGCATTACCTGCGAATTGCTTACAGGTACAACACCGTCGCTGTCGCCATGAAATATCCATACAGAAGTGTTTTTCGCATAAGTTGAAACCTTTCCCGTGTCGCCTCCTCCACAGATAGGAAATGCCGCAGCGAACGTATTAGGCATACGCCATAGCAATTCGAATGTACCCATACCACCCATCGATAAGCCGCCTACATATACTTGCTTGGTGTCGATAAGTCCCGACGAAAGCCAGTCGTTAACCAGAGCAATAAGTGCGTTCATTGGAGGCGTGGCTATATCTGATTCGCCAAATGTAAATGTTATTTTATTATTTATGCCGTTTATTTTTACGTTCGACCAATAAGAATCGTCGGGGCATTGCGGAGCAATTACAATTGCAGGGCATTGTTGTTGTGCCTGCAAAAGGAAATCCTTTCCGTGTGTCAGCTGCTTCTCATTATCATTCCCTCGTTCACCTGCACCATGAAGGAATACAAGCAGCGGATATTGTTTCGAGTCGTCAAAGCCTTCAGGATATAATACCTGATAGGGCAAGGAAATACCGTTTACCTGAAACCGTACTTTCTGAAACTGTGCAAATGCAATAGACGAGCAAAGAAGAAGCACAATAAATAAAAATCTACTTTTCATAGCTATTGATTTATTATAAAAGACCTAATTCGTAAATAGAATCGGTAGTGTATGTACTATCAGGTGAATATATAATCCAATCTGTCAAAAGTTCTATCGGATAGGTTTTTACATCCCCCTCATTCAGATTAGATATCCAGTAAGGCTGATTGAGTAATTTACCTTCTATCTGATTGTTGCTGATAGAAAGAGTATCGAACCATAGGTGTTCTTTCTCACTTGCACCTTCATCGGGATTATCTACATCCAGTCCCAGTTTTACGAGAAAAGTCCATTTTTGCTCATTTTCTTTTTCCTTCTTCGATCCTAGTATATTTTTGAGGAAAGACTTACTTTCGGGTTTCGGGCTTTCTTTTTCGAATACTTGCTTAAACATCGAAAATCGCTCTTTTGCTAAATCGCTCATACGATTCGTCTCTTCGGTCGTGATATAGTATATCGGATTCTCAGCCAATGTCGAAGCGTATATTTCGGGCGAAACCATATTACCGTCTTCTACGGCAAATAAGATTCCCGATGGTTCGGCATGTACATTATCTCCTTCTTCGCTTTCTCTATCACCTTTTCCGCCCAATACGAGTTGAGGGAAATCCTTTAAAGCTTCTTCCCAGCGTAGCCAGCAAAGGTTGATGCCCATGCCATCGTAGCCGATCACAAATCGTTCTTTCTCCCGCGCAGCATTCGTTAAGAATTTTTTGACGGTCATATTTATCAACGTATGCATTTGCTCTGCACCTTGTGTAATATTTAGCATCTCTAGTTCTACTGTGCCGCAGCGATGCAGGCCATGTGTATGAAACCAATATCTGCGTGTTCCGTTTTCTTCATCGTTATATATGCAGTGCAGCGTATACAGATAGTCGGGCGATGGAGGGGTGGGAGATTTGGCTGTCATACCGAGCCATTGTGCCGAAAGCAGGCGATACGACATGAAGTCGATAGCCAAGCTGGCATCGGGTACAATTGCATTCATTATTTTCAACTGGAGGTGGAAGGCTGTCAGTGGGTCTTCTCCAAAATACATCGATGTCTCCAGATAATATTCTTGTTTTTGAGCAATATCTAATGATTTTTCATCTATCTGATTTCCAAATCCATAGTTTGCCAGATCTATGTTGTTTGTTTCACAGACATAAAGATCCATATTATAAACTTCGTCCAGATACTCGATCTCGGCACTGAAAGTCAGAATCGCAAAATCGTTATCTTCTTCTTTTGTAAATGCATTCAGTTTGAAATCCTTACTGCTGGCAAGAGATTTTTCTATTTGATTCGTGTCGAACTTAAAATTTGTGTCGCTTGGTATAATACCCATTGTAGAAGGCAGACCTGTTTCTCCGTCTGCCAATAAATCATATTTTTCTTTATTGTCCATATTGCATTGTTTGGGTGTGTATTCAAAGCAAATTTAGTAAAAAAAACGACAGCATTATTTATATTGTAAATTGAACTTGTTATAATGTATTAGCCCGCTTGTTGCAGTCAATTTTTTTCTTTACATTTGCTTTAATAAAAATACAAAAGTATAAATACTAAATAGAAGGAAGAATATGAGATTTGTGGTATCTAGCACGGCTTTATTAAGCCATTTGCAAGCGATAAGTAAGGTGATCAATTCAAAAAATACATTGCCTATCTTGGACTGTTTCTTATTAGACCTTAACGGTTCTACTCTTTCACTTACTGCTGCCGATTCGGAAACGCGTCTGGTTACTTCTCTCGAAGTGAACGAGGCAGAAGGTAGTGGCAAATTTGCTGTTAATGCAAAGAATTTGCTTGATCCACTAAAGGAGCTTCCTGAGCAACCATTGACTTTCGAAATAAATAGCGATAATCTGGAAACATTTATTTATTTCCACAACGGAAAATATAATTTTATCGGTCAGAGTGGCGACGATTATCCACAACCTAAAGAATTGAAAGATTCGGCTGTTAGCCTGACTCTCGATCCTCAGGTATTGTTTTCGGGTATCAATCGTACATTGTTTGCAAGTGCAGATGATGAACTTCGCCCTGTAATGAATGGTGTTTATTTTGATATAACAGCAGACGATCTGACTTTTGTCGCATCGGATGGTCATAAACTTGTGCGTTGCAAAACTCTTGCAGCTAAAGGAGAGGAAAGAGCATCGTTTATTCTTCCTAAAAAACCGGCTAACTTGCTACGTTCTATTCTTCCTAAAGAATCGGAAACAGTTGAGATAAAATTCGATGAGAATAACGCTTATATAAAAATGTCGAGCTATACAATGACTTGTCGCTTTATAGAAGGACGTTATCCGAATTATAACTCGGTGATCCCTCAAAATAATACAAACAAAGTTATACTTGATCGTTTAGCATTTCTGAATGCATTGAAACGTGTATCGGTATTTTCTAATCAGGCGAGCAACCTTATCAGATTGCAGTTGTCGGACAAAAGTATCGTTGTGTCGGCTCAGGATATCGACTTTTCTACTGCTGCGGAAGAAACTATTCCGTGCGATTATACCGGTTCTCCTATGAATATCGGATTCAAATCGAGTTTCCTTATAGATATACTAAATAATATCCCTTCTACAGAGGTGTCGTTAGAGCTATCAGATCCATCTCGTGCAGGACTTATTATCCCTACCGAAAACGAGGAGAACGAAGATTTATTGATGTTGTTGATGCCGATGATGCTTAACGATTAATTGAACAGAAAATAATAATTATATCATAGAAACTTTATCAGTCTTCCTCATAAATAGAAGAGTGATAAAGTTTTTTCTTAAAATACCATTTTATGGAATTGAATTTAAAGAACCCATTGATTTTTTTTGATTTAGAAACAACCGGTACTGATACTGTTCACGATAGGATAGTTGAAATATCATATCTGAAGGCTTTTCCAAATGGAAAAGAGGAGGTGAGAACAAAACGGCTGAATCCCGAAATGCCTATTCCTCCCGGAGCAACTGCCATTCATGGTATCTCTGACGAGGATGTAAAAGATTGCCCTACATTTCGTCAGATAGCAAAATCATTGGCCGATCAGATGGAAGGCTGTGATCTGGCAGGCTTCAATTCGAGTCGTTTCGATATTCCGCTTCTTGCAGAAGAGTTTCTTCGTGCAGGTGTTGATATTGATTTCAGTAAGAGAAAAATGATCGATGTGCAGATTATTTTCCATAAAAAAGAACAACGTACCCTTGAGGCTGCATACAAATTCTATTGCAACAAGACGTTAGTCGATGCCCACTCGGCAGAAGCCGATACGCTTGCTACGTTCGAAGTACTGAAAGCGCAGTTAGATAGATACCCCGATCTGGAAAACGATATGGAAAAACTGGCTGCCGAATATTCTTTTTTCAATAACAATGTTGATCTCGCAGGTCGTATTATTAAAGATGAGAATGGAATCGAAATATTTAATTTCGGAAAACATAAGGGTAAACCTGTGGCGCAGGTCTTAAAATCAGAACCTAGCTTCTATGCATGGATGATGGATGCCGATTTCCCTTTGAATACAAAGCAAGCTCTTACAAAGATCAGATTAAGAGAGATGAACAAGTAATTGCTACATCTATTACATAATACAAAAATAGGCATGAAGAAATTCATGCCTATTTTGTTTGTCCTATTTTAATATCTTTACAATACATCTATACACCGCTCCAACTGTATACCTCTCGATCCTTTGATCAATATATAACTGTCTTTGATTGGATTCTGTACGATGTAACTTCTTAGTTCTTCCAAATCCTTGTATCGTGGGTGGTTTGTTTTTACTCGGTTGAAGTATTCGCCTACCAGAAAAACTTTCTCAAAGTCACGTTTGGCAATATAATCAGCGATCTTCTGATGCTCCATATCAGTATCGGGTCCCAGTTCCTTCATGTCTCCTAAGATAAGTATCTTATGATTTACTTTCATGTGATTGAAGTTCTCGAGAGCAGCATGCATACTTGTCGGATTGGCATTGTAGGCATCGATGATAAGCATATTCTTATCAGTCTCTTTTAGTTGCGAGCGATTATTAGTCGGTTCATATTCCTCGATCGCCTTGCATATCAATTCGGTTTTTACACCGAAATACTTACCCACTGTAATGGCTGCTAACGTATTCGACAGATTATATTCACCGATCAATTTTGTCTTAACCTCATTTTGAGTACTGGCAAATTTCCACTCGAAGTGAAGGTACGGATTGATCGATAGTACCTTGCCCGAAATAAATAAATCATCTTCGAGTCCGTAAGATATAGTGGTTATCCCATCAGCCATTTGCTTCAGCAGAGAATTGTCATTGTCGATAAATATTTTCCCTTCTTTCGCATTTCTCACACTATCGTACAATTCGCCTTTTGTTTTCACTATATTCTCGAACGAACCGAAGCCTTCTATATGTGCATGACCAAGATTGGTGATCAGCCCGTAGTTGGGTTCAGCTATGTCGGCAAGAATCTTGATTTCGCCCACATGATTAGCCCCCATTTCTATAATGGCTATCTCGTGTTCTTTCTTTATGCGCAACAAGGTTAATGGAACGCCTATATGATTGTTGAAATTGCCCTGTGTGGCAATCACATTATACTCTGTTGCCAATACCGACATCATCAACTCTTTGGTAGTCGTTTTACCATTGGTTCCGGTGATACCTATAATTGGAATTTTTAGTTTCTTGCGATGATAGTTGGCCAGTTGCTGTAATGTTTTCAGACAGTCTTCTACCAATATAATATTGGGGGCAGTAGCATATTTTGCTTCGTCTACAATTGCGTAGCTGCATCCCGATTCGATTGCTTTTGAGGCGTATTCGTTACCATTGAAATTTGCTCCTTTAAGGGCAAAGAATAAAGAATCTTTCGTGCAATTCCTGGTATCAGTAGTAACTAAAGGATATTTTTTATAAATATCGTACAGTTGAGGTATCTCCATAATATTAAAAATACGCTAATAAATTATTTCTTTTATAAAACGCTTTTATTCATATATTGTTTTACTCTTATATGAAATTCTAGGTAAATTTAAGTTAGTACGAATGTAAGGTTAAAAAGTGATATTTAACACTCTTCTTAATTGCTTTTTAGAATTATTATCAATCGTTCATATACCATAAACATGGTATGAAAATACCTCATAATGGTGATTTCAAAGTTGATAAATATCATTTAACTTTGTCTCATTGAAAATTAAAATTTATAACACCGATGAGTAAAATAGCAAAAAAATTAACAGATTTAATTGGTAACACTCCATTATTAGAGCTGACCAATTACAATAAGAAACACAGTCCTGATGCACATGTAATAGCCAAGTTAGAATACTTCAACCCTGCATCGAGTGTAAAAGACCGTATTGCAAATGCAATGATAGAAGACGCAGAGGCTGCGGGCGTACTCAAACCCGACAGCGAACTGATCGAACCTACAAGTGGTAACACAGGTATCGGTCTGGCATTTGTAGCTGCGGCTAAAGGCTATAAGCTGACTCTGACAATGCCCGAAACGATGAGTATCGAGCGTCGTAACTTGCTTAAAGCATTAGGTGCTAATATCGTATTGACACCCGGACCCGATGGTATGAAAGGTGCAATAGCAAAAGCGGAAGAATTGCAACAGGCAAATCCGAAAGCTGTTCTTCTCCAACAATTCTCCAACCCTTCTAATCCTGCTGTTCATAAAAGAACAACTGCTGAAGAGATATGGCGCGATACAGATGGTAAGGTAGATATTTTTGTATCAGGAGTAGGTACAGGTGGTACCGTTAGCGGAGTGGGAGAGGTATTGAAAAAATACAATCCTAATGTACAGATCATAGCTGTAGAACCTACCGACTCGCCCGTGTTGTCGGGAGGAAAACCGGGTCCTCATAAAATACAAGGTATTGGTGCGGGATTCATTCCTAAAACCTACAATGCCGAAGTAGTAGATCAGGTGATACAGGTAAGCAACGATGACGCTATTCGCACCAGCCGCGAATTGGCTCGCCAAGAAGGTCTGCTTGTAGGTATATCGTCGGGAGCTGCTACATATGTTGCAACCCAACTGGCTAAGAAACCCGAAAATAAAGGAAAGAACATTGTCGTTATACTACCCGATACGGGAGAACGTTATCTGTCGACAGTGCTTTATGCCTTCGAAGAATATCCACTGTAAGTTACAGTGTTATTTAGTTAGTCTATTTAAATTCCGGAAGAGTAATCGCACTAACAGTCGGTTACTCTTTATTATAAAATATAAAAATACAGAATCATGAGCAACTATAAATTTGAGACATTACAGGTACATGCCGGACAAGAGAAAGAACCAAATACCCGTTCGCGTGCAGTGCCCATTTACCAGACAAGTTCGTATACATTCGACGATGCACAGTATGGAGCCGATCTTTTCGCATTGAAAAAATTCGGTAATATCTATACCCGCTTAATGAACCCTACGACCGATGTATTCGAAAAGCGTATTGCTGCACTCGAAGGTGGAGCATCTGCTTTGGCTACTTCGTCGGGACAATCGGCTCAATTTATAGCACTTAACAATATTCTGTCAGCCGGAGATAATTTTGTTTCTACAATACATCTCTATGGCGGAACATTCAATCAATTCAAGAACCAGTTCAAACGTCTGGGAGTTGAGGCTCGTTTCACGTCAAATGATGAACCTGCATCGTTCGAGAAACTGATTGATGATAAGACAAAAGCGATCTATCTTGAAACAATCGGCAATCCCGATCTGAATATTCCCGATTTTGAAGCTATTGCTGCTGTTGCAGACAAACATAATATACCGCTTATTGTAGATAATACATTCGGAGCAGGAGGTTATCTTTTCCGTCCGTTGGAGCATGGAGCAAGCGTTGTAGTAGAAAGTGCAACCAAATGGATTGGCGGTCATGGTACATCATTAGGCGGTGTGATTATCGATAGCGGTAAATTCAATTGGGGTAATGGTAAATTTCCTGAGTTTACAAACCCGTCCGAAAGTTATCACGGTCTTGTGTTCTGGGATGTATTTGGTACGGATGGTCCTTTCGGTAATATCGCATTTACGCTTCGTGCCCGTGTAGAAGGTCTTCGTGACTGGGGTAATACGATTAGTCCTTTCAACTCGTTCCTGTTGTTGCAAGGGCTCGAAACACTATCGCTACGTATGGAGCGCCATGTGGAGAATGCGCTTAAGCTCGCTCAATGGTTGGAGAAACATCCTAAAGTAGAATATGTAAACTATCCCGGATTGGAAAGCAGTGCATATCATACTCTAGCTAAGAAGTACCTCAAAAAAGGCTTTGGCGGAGTTATCTCATTCAAAGTGAAAGGTGCAGGAGCAAATGCCGATACAGTAATCAACAACTTGGAACTGATAAGCCATCTGGCAAATGTGGGTGATGCAAAATCGTTGATCATACATCCTGCATCTACAACTCACGATCAATTGTCGGAAGAAGAAAAAATATCGACAGGTGCTATACCGGGTCTACTGCGTATTTCTGTCGGAATCGAAAGTATCGAAGATATTAAAGCAGATTTAGAAAAAGCACTGGCAAAAATATAATAACCTGATGGCTGAAGTCAATATCGAATTATATAAACCAATATATAAGCAAGATTTTATTCGGCTGAATACCGAATGGATAACGACTTACTTCGTATTAGAAGAATCCGATCTTAAGACATTAGAGAATGTTGAGGATATTATAACAAATGGTGGTCAGATTTTTCTGGCATTGCTCGATGGCGAAGTGGTTGGTTGTTGTGCATTGATAAAGCATGCGCATAATGATAGTTACGAATTAGCCAAAATGGCTGTAAGTCCTACCGTGCAAGGTTTGGGTTTTGGACGAAGGTTAGGCGAGTATCTGATAAACTATGCAAAGGAGCGTAATATAGATCATCTCTTTCTCGAAGGGAATACAAAGATGGAAGCATCTATCATTCTCTATCGGAAATTAGGATTTAAAGAAGTGCCCATAACAGATTCGAGTTATGATCGGTGCAATATAATGATGGTGTTTAGTGTATAGGATAAGAAGGGGGTTAGTAATAGCCCCTTTCTTATTTTTATATAGCATTTTCTGCCAGAGTGCGTAAAGTGCGTAAGATGCGTAAAGAACTGTACATGTTTACGCATTTACGCACCTATCCTCTCTGGACTATGTTTTTATACGATTTATATCCTTTTATAAAATAGGAGACTAATGGATACTGCTACACTTACGCTGTCACCCTATGCCCATTATACTTATACCCTGTCATCCTGCTCTGCTTATACCCTGTCATCCCGATACGCAGTGAGGGATCTGCTCTCTTATAATACAATATATATAATAGATTCCTCACTATGTTTCGGAATGACAGAGAGGATAAAAGTAGTGCTTATCTACTGCGTAAAGTGCGTAAAGTGCGTAAATACGCAAACATGCAAACATGCACGGTTTTTACGCACCTACCCTCTCTGTAACTTTATATATCCTCTTTGCATTTCTTCTCTTAGGGAGGCTAGTAGAGGTTGTTATCTTTTACGTTGTCATCCTACTCTGCTTATACCCTGTCATCCCGATACGTAGTGAGGGATCTTCTCTCTTATAATACAATGTATATAATAGATTCCTCACTACGTATCGGAATGACAGAGAGGGTAAAAGTAGTGCTTATCTACTGCGTAAAGTGCGTAAACATATAACATCTTTACGCATTTACGCACTTGATCTCCCTGTTATGCTGACGAAAAGAAGCATCTCCTATCTAAGTTGTTTAGGATGATAATGCGGCTATCTCACTATGCCTTGTGAGAGCAAAGAATATTATTGTAAGAGCAACAGAATATGTAGATATACAGCCTTGTTGAAATAGCTAATTATTAATCTTTCAAGTAAAGTATTATATTTACTTTTTGAAAAGATAAAAATGCAAATACATGCACAATTATTATGTTTACATAATTACAAATAAGAGTAAAACCGTTCTCTATATAGGTGTCACAAATGATCTCGCCAGACGACTATACGAACACCAAGAAGATTCTTGTAATGGGAAAAGACATTTCACAGGCAGGTATAATATATGTTATCTTATATATTGGGAATATTTTGAAAATATAGCACAGGCTATCGACAGAGAAAAGGAACTGAAAGGATGGCGTCGAGAGAAAAAAGAAAAGCTTATCCATGGTTTCAATCCTGATTGGAATTTTTTGAATGAAGAGATCAGCGAGTAAGAAAGACTGTTATTCTTATATTCTGTCATCCCGATACGTAGTGAGGGATCTGTTGTCACTATCATAATATAGTGTTCATAATTAGATTCCTCACTGCGTATCGGAATGACAGAGAGGATATATTATTAACTATACCTACTGCGTAAAGTGCGTAAATGCGTAAACATGCACAGTTCTTTACGCACCTTACGCATTTGCATACATACTCTCTTTGCATTCTTGTTCTTGGGGTAGTAGGGGTGCTTCTTTCTCTGTTATTCTTATACCCTGAATTCTATGATTAATTCCTATTAATATTGTTAAAAGTTATCGCATTTTTCCTTTTTCAACTACCCGTTTTTTAGGGGGGCAGATTGAAAAAGGGAAAATAGCTTACTTAAGCTGTTTTCTTGTAA
>NZ_JAAKEM010000020.1:0-71909 GCF_011039195.1 Dysgonomonas sp. ZJ709 | reverse complement strand
TATGGTATCTTCAGCTTGATTATCAAAAGTCTAATTCAAGAAATAAAGTTTCAACTTTATGTCATCCCATAGTTTACTTTTGATAATCGGTTAATCTCTACTTTTTTACAACAAAAGAATAAAATTAACCTTGCTTTTTGAATAGTAAATTATAAAACAAATATAAGAGTCATCCCGACCTGTAAGAAGGGATCTGTTCTCTTATAATACAATGGATATAATAGATTCCTCACTGCGTATCGGAATGACAGAGAGGATATACTATTAACTATGTCTGCTGCGTAAATGCGTAAACGTGTACATTCTTTACGCACCTTACGCATTTATATATTCTCTTCGTGTTTTTGTCCTTGGGGTAGTAGGGAGTTATCTTATGCTCTGCCATGCTTGTACCCTGACCCTGTCATCCCGATACGCAGTGAGGGATCTGTCGCCACTATTATAATATAGTGCATATAGTAGATTCCTCACTATGTTTCGGAATGACAGAGAGACGCTAATTCATAATTTATAATTACTCCTCCTACTCTCTTTGCAGCCCCTCTTTGGGAGAGTTAGAGAGGCTAAAATCCCTTTTCTCTACAATTCTCTACAATAAAGGCGATTAAGCTATTGCATATTCAAGAAATATTTATAATTTTGCATCCGCTAACGTAATCTCTGACGGGAGACGCTCGTGTATATTGCGTGTATTATAACAATAAAACCATATCAATCATGGATTTAATTAAAGTTGCAGAAGAAGCATTTGCTACAGGAAAAGAGTTTCCTGCATTCAAAAGTGGAGATACAGTAACAATCGCTTACCGTATTAAAGAGGGTAACAAAGAACGTGTTCAGCAATATCGTGGTGTAGTAATCAAGATTACAGGACATAGAAACAAAAAACGTTTCACAGTTCGTAAAATGTCTGATAACATCGGTGTTGAGCGTATCTTCCCTATCGAATCTCCATTTATCGATAGTATTACTATAAACAAAGTTGGTAAAGTACGTCGTGCTAAATTGTATTACCTACGTGGTCTTACAGGTAAAAAAGCCAGAATCAAAGAAAAACGTTTCGTTTCTAAGAAAGAAGCGTAATCTGATTCCCGACTTTTACCAAACGATACGAAATATAAAAGAGTCTGCTATTAAGCAGGCTCTTTTGTTTTTGTTATATTTGCATACGAAATAAAACAAAATAATAAATGAAAAATAATAGAGTAACATCACTTTTCGGTATAAAATATCCCATCATTTCGGGTGGAATGGTTTGGTGCAGCGGCTGGCGTCTGGCTTCGGCAGTAAGTAATGCAGGAGGCTTAGGACTTATCGGTGCAGGATCGATGCATCCCGAAGTGCTGCGCGAACATATCCAAAAATGCAAGGCTGCAACAGACAAACCTTTCGGGGTAAACGTGCCGCTTATGTATCCCGAAATAGATACGATTATGGATATAATCGTAGGAGAGGGTGTTAAGATAGTTTTCACTTCTGCCGGAAATCCTAAAACATGGACAAAGAAACTGCAAGATCACGGTATCATTGTGGCGCATGTTGTTTCCAGTTCAAAATTTGCACTGAAGTGTGAAGAAGCAGGAGTAAACGCAGTTGTTGCCGAAGGTTTCGAAGCCGGAGGACACAACGGTCGTGAAGAAACATCGACAATGGTACTTATCCCTCAGGTAAGAAAAAGCCTGTCTATTCCCCTTATCGCTGCCGGTGGTATCGGTACAGGAGATGGTATGCTCGCCGCTTTTGCTCTGGGTGCGGAAGGTATACAAATGGGTTCACGCTTTGCACTCACACAAGAAAGTTCGGCATCGAAAGAATTTAAAGAACTGTGCATCGGACTCAAAGAAGGAGATACAATGCTTTCGTTGAAGAAACTAAGCCCTACACGTATGATCAAGAACGACTTCTACAATGCTGTGCAAACGATGGAAGACAGAGGTGCATCGGCAGACGAAATACGTGAATTGTTGGGTCGTGGCAGATCGAAGAAAGGCATTTTCGAAGGAGACTTGTCGAATGGCGAACTCGAAATAGGACAGATAAGCTCTCTTATCGACGACCTGCCATCAGCCGCCAAAGTGGTAGAAGATGTTATTGCCGAATATAACAGCAAGATAGATAAGTTGATAACGGCAGATTCGAAGTTTTAAGAAAACGTAATCAAAATAAAATCCGATGGGTAAGTTTCGTTTCATCCTGCCTCTTCTTGGTATCTTGATCCTCTCTTTCTCGTGTAAGAGTAAGAAAGAGAATGCGGTACATGATTTTGACCAGATATTGGCAAAGGGCGAATTAACGATTATCACGTTGAATAGCTCTACCTCTTATTTTATATACAAGGAAGAACCGATGGGATATGATTACGATCTTGCCCAGGACTTTTGCGATCATCACGGATTGAAACTCAATGTAAAGGTTGCCGAAAATGTCAATCGCCTTGTCGAGATGCTTCATAACGGTGAGGGGGATCTGATTGCCTACGAACTGCCTATACAAAACGAACTGAAAGATTCTATCATCTACTGTGGTTTGTCTCAGGTATCGCATCAGGTGTTGGTGCAACAAGCCAACAAGGGTGATACCCTGATACAGGATGTGACCGACCTTATCGGTAAAGAAGTTTATGTAAAGCATAATACGAAATACCATCAACGCCTCAAAAACCTCAATGCCGAACTGGGCGGAGGTATCATTATCAAAGATGTTGAGCAAGATACTATTACGAGCGAAGACCTCATCGAGATGGTGTCGCTGGGTAAAATAAAATATACGATAAGCGACGAGTATATCGCCAAGCTGAACCGTACTTATTACCGTAATATAGATATATCGCTTCCTATCAGTTTCGATCAGCGCTCTTCGTGGGCTGTAAGGAAAGATACACCCCTTCTGGCACAGGCTTTGAACGATTGGTTTGCGGAGAATGATAACACTCCTGTATATAAAGGTATTACCAAAAAGTACTTCGAGTTGAGCAAGCGCACATTCGATGGAGAGTACGAGATTCCTAAGAATTTGCCCAAAGGTTCTATCTCCGTTTACGATGAACTATTCAAGAAACATGCCGAAGGTACTAAGTACGACTGGCATCTGATTGCTGCTGTGGCTTATCACGAATCACGCTTCCAGAATAATCTCACATCGTGGGCAGGAGCAGCAGGCATAATGGGCTTGATGCCTCGTACCGCCAAGTCGTTGGGGCTGTCGAGCGACGATCGGATGAATCCCGAACTTAGTATAGATGCAGCCATACAACTACTGGATAGGCTCGACAAGATATTTAAAAATGTAAGTGACCCCAATGAGCGTATTAAATTTGTACTCGCTGCCTACAATGGTGGCAACGGACACATCAACGATGCTCAGGCTCTGGCATCGAAATATGGTGCCGATCCTGCTGTATGGGAAGGCAATGTGAAGAAGTATGTGGAGCTGAAAAGCAATCCCGAATATTACAACGACCCTGTATGTAAGAGTGGATATTTCAGAGGTGGCGAGACTATCAGGTATGTGAACGATGTGCTTTCTACTACCGAGCGGTTTAGGAGGATTACGAATAAACAATAAGTTGATTATGATTAGAATACAAATATCAGCCATTATGGGTTTGCTTATCATTTTATCAGGAGTCTTAGTTCAGATAAACCCTCGATTTATAGCCGGTTATGATGATACCCTCGATTCGCCCAACAAAGCTGATAAGTTGAAACAGGCGGTTGGTGTTATATCTAAGTCGTTGATTTGTGCAGGGGTAGCAATCATATTGGGTGGGCTTGTCTGTACTTATATAAGTTTCAATACTGAAATTTATGTTTCGTCTCTGATTGCACCTACGGTCATTGCATTGATCTATATACTCATTAGGCTAAGGTCGATTGGCGTATGACGGGGCTAATCGAAAATAAAACAGAGATGTAAAATATGAAAAAGCAGTTCAATCTAAATACACTGATTCTTGCATTTTTTATCACAATTATATGTTTTTTCTTATTGTCTTTCAGTTTTCATCTGGAAAGCTATATTCCTTATGGAGATGAAATCGATGACACATACAGAGGTTTTGGTTTTCCGTTCATTTGGTTGACCGACAATAAAGCGACTTCGCTCAACACATTCTTCAATCCTGTATATTTTGCGATAGACTTTTTGATCTACTATATTGCAATTTTCTTTCTTACAGTGTGCGGACTGCGACTCTTTAGTGTTGAGAAATTTCGATTAAAGAAAAATAAATTATTCACCTTAATAGTTCTGGCTTCAATCGTAGTACTTTCATTGTCATATATTTACACATTTCTATTTGCCGAGATAGACTTTACGCACGAAAAGGCTATTTATAAAACGATTCGTCTGCATTTGGGTCTTCCGGGTTATTGGGCTGATCGCTTTATTTAGATTGCCTGATCGAGAACCATCTCTTTTTCAGCAGTGGACAATCCTTTATCTCTCTCTTTGTAGTTGAGGGATGAAACGTTGCCGCAGTCGGGCATGGGTTCTCTGTGAAGCTGGGATAGTTAGCCATATAGCCCAGATTGGTGTTTTCGGGACGGATATAATCGCTTATGTTTATAATACTTCTATCCGAACCTATCTTATAATCTCTGAAAATAACACAGCCGTTCCCCTCCGTCCTTATTACTTGTGTTTTTATTACATCGCCTTCTATTCTGTAAGTACCCCAAAGAGGATATTTGCAGATAGTAGATTTTCCTCCGTTTTCAAAACAATCGATCAGTTCGGGCAACATTTCGCTCGTGGTTGCTATTGTAAATAAACCATTGGGATAAAACATAAAGAGAGAATGAAAAGTAGAATCGCATGCTCGCTGCACGGTGTAATATCCATCTGTATCGATCAATGTATCTAAACCTGTATCTGTATCGTTATGCAGATAGGTAAAGCCTTTGGGGCGTGATGCACAACTGCACATCAGTATTACGGAGATTATGATAAAGATAATTCGCTTCATATCAGTATAATGTATATGGTTTGTAAGCACCTATCTGAATAAACTTATTGCGATAATCACCCGATTTGAAATCAGGCGTATTGAATAGTTTCCGATGCCACGCATTTTGACCCACAAAACCGCCGGTCTTGCTGTTCAGTCCGTAGCGGAGTATTACATTGTTGGTTGTGTAGCCGAGATAGATAGGGCTTGATATCTGTTTTCCGTCGGTATAAATGCCATTGCTATTGTGGAAAGATGCATCGGTCATACCATTGATATCGGTTGTATATACATTCGTGCCCAGAACAAAACCTTTGTATTGTAACTCCAGTGCTGCTGTTCTGTAACGATCGTAAGCCGCAAATCCTGTGAACGGAAAGGCGAGTATATCATCTTCGAAATTAATTTTAAAGTCGTGCGCTTCGACTCCTACTATGGCCGATATCTGCTTTCCTTCCTGATAATATCTGTTGACATAATACGATGCGCCATATCTGCCGTCGTAGTAGGATGTACCTGCAAAGCTAGTTCCCAATCCGAACTTCTCCGTTGCTTTGTAGGCATCGAATCCGGTAGAGAAAGTCCAGTCGCCAACGGTCTGTGCAACAGTGATACCACCCCCTAAGCGGAAGCCCGAACGATCTGCTGCACCTGCTGTGAACATGGCTACTACCGACATCGATACACTGAATCCGGTAGGTTTGTTTGGTCTGAAAGTGAGGGATGTTATATCGTCATTATCGAAATGAATCCTGTTCTGAGCATTGATATATGGAACTGAAAGAAGGAAAAGAAGTAGATAAGCTATACTTAGTCCTGTTCGGTTTCCCACTTCATTTCGTCTTTGTATATAACTCATTTTGTATGTTCGCAGTGATTTACAGCAAAAATATATAAACTATTTCGTATTTTTGTACCCTTTAGCGAATTTAAGGTCACCGACCTGTTTCGTATATATAAACCGACTAATTAGTACTTATTATATAAACATGGAAATTGCAAGCAAATACAACCCTGCCGAGGTAGAGGATAAATGGTATCAGTACTGGCTCAAAAACAATCTGTTCCATTCAGAACCCGATAGTCGCGAACCGTTTACTATTGTTATCCCACCGCCTAATGTCACAGGTGTACTGCACATGGGGCATATGCTCAACAATACGATACAGGATATACTTGTTCGTCGTGCCCGCATGATGGGTAAGAATGCTTGCTGGGTACCGGGTACCGACCATGCTTCTATTGCCACCGAAGCCAAAGTTGTTGGCAAACTGGCAGCCGAAGGCATTAATAAGAACGACCTTAGCCGTCCCGAATTCTTGGAGCATGCCTGGGAATGGACACACAAACACGGAGGTATTATTCTCGAACAATTAAAGAAACTCGGTGCTTCGTGCGACTGGGATCGTACGTGCTTCACTATGGATGAGAAACGCTCGGAGAGTGTATTCAAAGTATTTGTCGACCTATACAACAAAGGACTTATCTACCGTGGTGTACGCATGGTAAACTGGGATCCACAGGCTAAAACAGCCCTTTCGGACGAAGAAGTTATACATAAGGAAGAACATGGTAAGCTGTATTATCTGAGGTATAAGATAAGCCCGAGCCCCCTCAACTCCCCCCAAGGGGGAGCTTTGGCTGGCGCAGAAGTGGCGCAAACAGAAGCAGAAGCATCCAAATATCATAAATATCAGACAGCTAAGTGTGAGAATTACGATTTGCTGAAAGAGCATGCTAAGGATATGCGCAGATTCTCCACTGAAGCAGAAAGTGCTCTTTGGGAAATGTTGCGAGCTAAGAAGTTAGGCGATAAATTCAGACGTCAACACGTTATAGAGAATTTTATTGTTGATTTTATTTGTCTTTCTAAACAGCTGATAATAGAAGTTGATGGCAAATATCATAACGAACCCGAAATTGAAAAAGCAGATCAACTAAGAACAGAAATATTAGAAAACTTAGGTTATCAGGTGATGCGCTTCTCGAACGAAGAAGTTATAGCCAACACCGAAGCAGTTCTACAAAAAATACAAGACTCGCTTTCCAACTCGGAAGCATCAGAAAAAGACCCTCTCTGTAGCTCCCCCTTGGGGGGAGTTGAGGGGGCTGGAGATTCTGACTATATCGTTATCGCCACTACTCGCCCCGAAACTATCTTTGGTGACGTAGCCGTTTGTATCAATCCGAACGATCCTAAAACGGCACATCTGAAAGGTAAGAGAGTAATTGTGCCTATCGTTAATCGTGTAGTTCCTATCATCGAAGACGACTATGTAGATATGGAATTCGGAACAGGTTTCCTTAAAGTGACACCTGCTCACGATGTGAACGACTATATGCTGGGTGAGAAATACAACCTCGAAGCTATCGATATTTTCAACGATAACGGAACGCTTAACGCACACGGACTTCAATACGAAGGCATGGATCGTTTCGATGTTCGTAAAAAAATAGAGAAAGACCTCGAACAACTAGGCCTGCTCGAAAAAGCAGAAGCATATACCAACAAGGTGGGCTACTCGGAGCGCACACATGTGCCTATCGAGCCTAAACTGTCGATGCAATGGTTCTTAAAAATGGAACATCTTGCCAAACCTGCACTCGATGCAGTGGAAGACGATACTATAAAATTCTATCCTGCGAAGTTCAAGAATACCTATCGTCACTGGATGGAGAATATCAAAGACTGGTGTATCAGCCGCCAATTGTGGTGGGGACATCAGATACCTACATACTACATACAAGCCCCCCTCAGTCCCCCCGAAGGGGGAAGTTGGGGCTTTGTAGTTGCTGAAAATGAAGAAAAAGCAAGGGAAGCAGCAATAGCTAAATACCCCTCTTTAGGAAGGGCAGGGGGAGGCTTCCACTTGCGTCAGGATGAGGATTGTCTCGACACGTGGTTCTCATCGTGGTTGTGGCCTATATCTGTTTTCGATGGTATAAACAATCCGGAGAATAAAGAGATTCAATACTATTATCCTACCAATGACTTGGTAACGGGGCCCGATATTATCTTCTTCTGGGTGGCTCGCATGATTATGGCGGGATATGAATATCGCAGTGAAGCATGTTTCAAAAATGTATATTTTACTGGTATCGTTCGCGATAAAGAGGGACGCAAGATGTCTAAGCAACTGGGCAATTCGCCCGACCCTATCGAACTGATGAATAAATACGGTGCTGATGGTGTACGCATGGGACTTTTGCTAACCGCTCCTGCCGGTAACGACTTGCCATTCGACGAAAGCCTTTGCGAGCAAGGGCGTAACTTCAACAATAAGATATGGAACGCTTTCCGCCTTGTGAGAGGATGGGAAGTAGACAATACGATAGAGCAACCCGAATCGGCTAAGATAGCTATCGAATGGTTCGAGAATATATTAGCTAAAACAATTGCAGAAGTGGAAGACTCTTTCGGTAAATACCGTCTGTCGGAAGCCTTGATGTCGTTGTACAAACTATTCTGGGACGAATTTTCGTCTTGGTATTTAGAGATGATCAAGCCAGCTTATCAGAAACCTATCGATGCCAAGACATACGAAGCTACTCTCGGATTCTTCGACTCGTTGCTTCGCTTGCTTCATCCGTTTATGCCATTCATCACCGAAGAACTATGGCAGGTATTGGCTGACAGAAAAGAAAACGAAAGTATCATGGTTGCCGAAATGCCTAAAGGTAAAACGATCGACAGCGATTTACTATCATCTTTCGATAAGGTAAAAGAGATCGTGTCGGGAATCAGAACAATACGTCTACAAAAGAGTATCGCCAGCAAAGACGAATTATCGTTGGAAATAGTAGGAGAGTATAACAATGCTTTCAATCCTGTTATTTCTAAAATGGGCAACCTCACTTCTATTTCAGTTGTTACAGAAAAAGATGCCACAGCCGCATCGTTCCTTGTCGGTACTACCGAATTTTCAGTACCATTGGGTAACAATATCAATGTAGAAGAAGAACTGGCTAAGCTGAACGAAGAGCTGATCTACCTCGAAGGTTTCCTCAAATCGGTAGCTGCAAAACTAAGCAACGAGAAGTTTGTAGCCAACGCAAAACCCGAAATCGTAGAAAACGAACGCAAGAAACAGGCTGATGCCCAAAGTAAGATTAATACGATAAAAGAAAGTATTGCTAATTTGAGTAAGTAAGCCTCTGAAAAGAGACTGGCTACATAGCAAAACAAATACATACATAAAAGAGGCTACCCGTAATGGATAGCCTCTTTTTATTTAATGAATACCGAAGAGTAGCTTAGTCTAAAGGGAGCAATGTGCTTATTGCAATTCTATTCCATGCATTGATGGTGATAATTGCCATAATTACCTCTGCCAGCTTATCCTTACCTAGCAATGTCGCTGCCTCCTGATACGTTTCGTCCGACACTCCACCTTCACTGATCAACGTTATTTCTTCAGTCAGAGCAAGTATAATTCTTTCAGTATCTGTGTATAAATCCGTTTCATGCCATGCATTCAACATATAGATACGCTGTTCTGTTTCACCTATTTTGCGGGCATCTCTGGTATGCATATTCAGGCAATAAGCACAACCATTTATTTGCGACGCACGTATTTTAATCAACTCTTTCTCTATGGCAGACAAAGATGTGCTGTGCAAATATGTTTCCAATCCCACCATAGCTTTGTATGCTTGGGGAGCAACCTCATGTATTTTTATTCTTTTTGTTTCCATAACTTTTTGTTTATTTATAACAAAACAAAGCTATACAAATTTCGCGCAAATAAAATTAATCTGGTTTAAGAACGTCAGTCGTAATGAATTTTTAACGGAACAACATATCATATAAATCGGGTGCGTAGGGAGTGCGTAAAGTGCGTAAAAGATGTGCATGTTTACGCATTTACGCACTTTACGCATATAATACTCTCTAAGGAGGGGTTGGCTATACCCTGTCATTGCGAAACGCAGTGAGGAATCTCTCCTTATATTGCAACAAACTAGATTACAGATGCTTCCTGTCGTCAGCATGACAGAGAGGCAATTTCGTTATACCTCTCTGCATTCCTCCTTTTAGGAAAGGTTAGGAAGGATTGGCGAGGCTCTTTACCCTATACCTTACCGTCCCTTCCGATATCCCCAGCTTGTGTGCTATCTCCCTGTTAGATAAGCCCTGTTCTTTCAGCTCCAATATCTGACTTACTATTTGTTCCTTATCATTATCTTCGGTCTGATACCGCAGATGTTCATACTCATATTCGTAGCCTACGAACTTGAATTTGAGAAACGAATCTTCTTTCGTCAGTTCATATACAGGCACATTGCTGGCGTCGTAGATTATTTCGGCACTGCGGCATTTCAATTGTTTGATATATCTTAGATTCTTATGTTTGCTGCTACGACCTATGCAAAAGGCTGCATCTGCAAAGTTCGATTTCATCTTAGACCCTTGCAGATCGTTGAGGGTAACAGGTCGGCTCATGTCTGTCTTGCGTGTATGCTCGAGCAATAATAAAGTCAATCCATATTCAAACTTAAGGTCACACAGCTTGTCCATCAATGGCTTTGCCGATTTGGCACTATCCGTGTCGGAGCTTATCAGTTTGGTCATATTATCTATTATAATAATCTTTGCCCCTGTTTTGTCGATAAGCTTGATAATGGATTCGATAAAGAAGTCATCGTAGTGTACACCTTGAGGTAGTGAAAACTGACGTTGAAAGTCTATCCTGTAAAGATTATCGTTAAACTTATAATGATTGTCGTAGTTCTGTGAGTAACGGTTCTCGAACTGTTTTTCAGATAACTCAAGATCGAGGTACAGTACTTTCTGTTTGCTGCTGATCTCGTTGGCTATCTGCACCGCAAATATAGATTTACCTACACCCGTATCAGCAAACAGGAAGGTAATCTCTTTTTCGAATATCAGTGAATGGAACAAATCGCGTGGTACTTTCTGTTTACTCGCATCTTTTATACATTCGTTGGCTGTCCGTATATAAAAGAAACCTGCTTCTCTGCTTCGGTCTTCCGCCTCACGTTTTTTTAGGTCATCTACTACTGAATCTAAATATTCAAACATATTGTCATTTATTATATTAGTTAAACTTTACCTTGTTTAAATCATAGATAAATGAGAAGAAAAATCTTTTGAATATTTGGTGCGTAAATGCGTAAAAGTGCGTAAAAAATATGCATGTTTACGCATTTACGCACCTTACGCAGTCTGAGCTAATGTTATACTATCCACTCTGTCATTCCGAAACGTAGTGAAGAATCTCCACTTATATTACAATAAACTAGATGACAGATGCTTTCTGTCGTCAGCATGACGGAGAGGTAATTTGTTATACTTCTCTACATTCCTCCCCTTGGGAGAGGTAAGGAGGGGTTACCTATATATACTCTGTCATCCCGACCTGCAAAGAGGGATCTGCTCCCAGATAATATAAAGTATATAATAGATTCCTCACTACATTTCGAAATGACAAAGAGAGTAAGAAGTGGTGTTTGTTTACTGCGTAAAGTGCGTAAACATGTATATCTTTTACGCATTTACGCACTTTACGCATCAGCTAGGCTTTCGATATATGGCACTGCATATACATATTTCAGACTATCTGCCAGCTTACGGTGATCACTCTGAGAATAAGTGGTTAATGATATAAATAAAAATAGAATTGTGATTGTCTGTGTTTTTTCTATCCGGGTCTATTCTATTTGACAGTTAAATATACAATAAAAAAGATTGGTTATGCTGAATATCTATTTGTCGTAATTTTTTTTCTTGAAATTATTTGATTATTTTTGTACCGCAAATTAAAAAAACCACCTAAATATTTTGCTTTCACAAGCATAATATCCGTTGATGCCTTTGTCGCATTGACCGATTACCTAGAAGAAGGATAAGCCCGATGAAAGTCGGGCTTAACTGCGCCAAATTTCTGGTTGCGTCTGTTTGACTCCCTGTTTTTTTCTCCCCGATATGAAGTCCATAAAGTTGTGTAACATACACAGCCTTTGCACGTTTATGCACTAGGCAAATATGACTTCTCTCTTTGTCATTCCGAAACACAGCGAGGAATCTGTTATATACTCTGTATTATCAGAGAGCAGATCCCTCCTTACAGTTCGGGATGACAGAGTATAGGCAATCTCTTCTCAGAGAATATTTGCGTAAAGTGCGTAAACATGCACAGCTTTTACGCATTTTACGCAGTAGATAAACAACACTTCTTACTCTCTTTGTCATTCCGAAACACAGCGAGGAATCTGTTATATACTTTATATTATCTGGGAGCAGATCCCTCTTTGCAAGTCGGGATGACAGAGTATATATAGGTAACCCCTCCTTACCTCTCCCAAGGGGAGGAGTGTAGAGAAGTATAACAAATTACCTCTCCGTCATACTGACGACAGGAAGCATCTGTCATCTAGTTTATTGTAATATAAGGGGAGATTTCTCACTGCGTTTCGGAATGACAGGGTATAGCCAATCCCTCCTTAGAGGGTATATGCGTAAAGTGCGTAAATGCGTAAACATGCATATTTTTTACGCACTTTTACGCATTTACGCACCTGCGAAGTTTACAATATGCTATTAATACCAAATATTGACAAGGGTTGTAAGTCAACTTTTTTGTGTTAATCTATGTTTACTAATTGGGCTAAAGTTTTCCGCTAAATATATTCCTGTTAAATTTGTATATTAGCTATGCAGTATTTTAGCATAAATTATCATCAACTAGAACACATGAAGAAACTTATTTCAATTATCATATTACCCCTGTTTTGTTTCGTAACACTTACCGCCAAAGATCGCTCAAAGACCATTCCGGCATTATACCAATCTGCCGATAAGGCAAAAATGAATCAGTGGGTCGATTCGGTTTTCGATCGTTTGACGATGGACGAGCGTATCGGACAACTATTTGTTGTGGTCGCCGACGGGAGCAGTTCGACTTCAAACACAGCGAAGATAGAAGGACAGGTGCGCGATCTCAATCTGGGAGGTGTCCTGTTCTCGAAAGGTACACCTACCGATCAGGCAGAACTGACTAATGCCGTTCAACGTGTGGCTAAAGTTCCTTTGATGATTTCTCTCGATGGCGAGTGGGGCTTGTCGATGCGCTTGCAGAATACAACGCAGTTTCCACGAAATATGATGTTAGGTGCTATACAAAACGACTCCCTGTTGTATTACTACGGGATGGAAGTAGCACGCCAATGCCGCCTTATGGGTATTCAGGTAAACTTTGCACCCGATATGGATGTGAACAGCAATCCTAATAATCCTGTAATCGGTAACCGTTCGTTTGGAGAAGACCCCGAGCGTGTGGCACAGCAAGGAATCATGTATTCCAAAGGACTCGAAGCAGGAGGCGTAATGGCTGTATCGAAACATTTCCCCGGACATGGCGATACGTCGAAAGACTCGCATTATACATTACCACTTATCCCACACAGCAGAGAACGATTGGATGAGGTGGAACTACTCCCTTTCGACAGATATATCAAAGCAGGGCTGTCGGGTATTATGACTGCTCATCTGAATATTCCCGCATTAGATAAAAAGACGCAGCCGAGTTCGCTGTCGGAAAATGTGGTGACAGGTTTGCTCCAAAACGAATTAGGTTTCACGGGATTGATATTTACCGACGGCTTACAAATGAAAGGTGTTTCGGGCGAAGATAACCATTGTGTCAGAGCCTTGCTTGCAGGCAACGATATCTTGCTCGGCCCGATGTATCCTGCCAAAGAATACGAAGCCGTTAAAAAAGCGGTTGCAGATAAGACGTTGAGCGAAGAACTGATAAACGAAAAATGCAAGAAAGTGCTTGCTTACAAATATATTCTGGGCGTGAATAACGTAAAGCCTGTCGAAACAAAGGATTTAGAAAAGCAGCTGAATACCCCTTATGCCGATTGGTTGAACAGGGAACTGAACAAGAGTGCAATTACGTTATTGAAAGACGATGTGTCGATCGTTCCATTAAAGAAACTCGACGAACGGAAGATAGCAGCAATAGCCGTGGGTGCAACATCCGACAGGACATTCCAGAATACACTGAAAAAATATGCTGATGTGACACTGTTTACAGTTGCCGACAACGAAGGTCTGCTTAAACTAAAAAAAGACTTAGAACCATATAATACCATTATAGTATCTGTTCATAACAATAAAGGAAATGCAGATGCAGCAATAGGAAACATCAGCGAGGGAAAGAATCTGATTCTTACCTTCTTCGTCGTACCGTACCGAATGACATCTTATTCGCAGTCTGTCAAGAGTGCCGATGCTGTTGTATTGGCTTACGAAAATACGACACTGGCTCAGGAGTATGCGGCGCAAGCTATATTCGGTGGAAATGTGGTGAACGGTAAAATTCCAGTATCGGTAAAAGGATTGTTCAAAATGGGTAACGGTGTCGATACGAAAAAAGTAAGACTAAGTTATAACCTTCCCGAAGCAGTGGGTATTCAATCCAATAAACTGGATAGCATAGAGTTTATTGTAAACGAAGGAATAAAAGGGCAGGCTTTTCCCGGTTGTCAGGTATTGATAGCCAAAGACGGTGTAGTGATTTACGATCGCTCGTTCGGTTCGTTTCAGTACGATGGCAAGCGTTCCGTTACAAATGACGATATTTACGATATAGCTTCTATGACCAAAGCATCGGCAACCATCCCTGCTATAATGAAACTCTACGATGAGAAAAAGATAACACTCAACGATCCTCTCAGCAACTCTGTGCCTGCACTTAAGGGTACGGACAAGTCGGATATAACGGTAAGACAGGCACTCTTTCACGAAACAGGGCTGACATCTTTCATCCCTTACTATATGGATGCGATAGATAAGACAAGTTATGCAGGCAAGCTGTTCGACCGAAGTGAGGGTTCGCCTTTTCTGGCAGAGTTCGATGCCAATACATGGGCGCGTACCGATTATAAGTATAAATCGAATCTTGTATCGTCTAAACCGCAAGATGGTTTCTTGCCTTTAGCCGATGGCTTGTATGTCAATCGGGCTTATAAAGACACTATTCTGTCGTCTATTGCAAGTTCCACATTGCGAAAAAGAAAGTCATATTTGTACAGTTGTTTGAACTTTATGCTACTCAAAGAGGTTATAGAAAGGGAGGCAAAGGAAGATTTGAACGCTTTTGTTCAGGATAATTTCTTTCGTGGACTGGGAGCAACAACAACGACTTACAATCCGTTGACCAAGTTTGATAAAAGCCAGATTGTACCCACCGAGCAGGATGACTTCTTACGCAAACAACTCCTGCAAGGATATGTGCACGACGAAGGAGCGGCATTCATGGGTGGAATATCGGGCAACGCAGGTTTGTTTTCGAATGCCAACGATTTGGCGAAGCTCTATCAGATGTGGCTCAATAAAGGTGTTTATGGCGATGAACGATACTTGTCTGAAAAGACATGTAATTTATTTACATCTACCCAAAGCCCAACATCGCGCAGAGGTCTGGGTTTTGACAGACCCGAACCGCGAACAAGCAAATCGAGCCCGACGAGCATAAGTACTCCTATGAATACCTATGGTCATACGGGATTTACAGGGACCTGTTTTTGGATCGATCCCGATAATAAGTTAATATATATATTCCTGTCGAACAGAGTATATCCGAAACGTACCCATAAAGGAATTACCGGTTTAGCGATTCGCTCTCGCATTCAGGAAGAAATTTATAAAGCAATAAAGACAAGTAATGGCGCAACTACAATTAACTGATTCGCTGAAATTATTCTTTGATGATGATAATCAGTATATCTGGAATCTTATTCTTAGTAATAATACAGATGTTTTGTTGGCTCATCTCTCGGGAGAACAAGACCAGCCAAAGAGAACATTGGATATTATACTGGGAGAACTATTCTCGGTAGGTGAGAGCTTTACGTTGGAAAACCATGACTTTGTAACGATTCAGCCTGACAATAGTTCCCTTTTCAATAATTTAGTGAAGCTGCTTTATGCTTTAGATATAAACGGTGAGTACGACGATGTCAGCCTGAAGGTTATCGACAAGCTGTTCTTGTCGCTCGAAGACATTGTAGCCAATGTACAGAAAGAAGCCAACGACTATCCCGAAAATCCGATAGGTGCTTTAGTATGGATGGAAGCAGCAGGAATACGCTCGGCTTTTACCAACTATGCGTACTATTATAAACTGAAAGAAGAAGCGCAGCGGCAACTGGACGTTACTCTTATGAAAACGAAGATTACGCTGGCTATTATGGGGCATTACAAAAATATGGTTGGCCCCGATATGATAGAGTCTGCACAACTGATGGAGCAGGTAGGTAATACCGAAACGGCAATGGCTCTCTACGCCGCAGTGAAGTCTGATTTCGAGAATGTACTCGATTGGTTTATGGATAACCCGCAAACGGGAGCCAACCAAGAGGATATAATAACCCTCGAATCTCTGAGAGCTGCATATCAGGCACTCGACAGATTGAATAATTCGGACGAATACTCGCAAGAGTACCCATTGATAGATGAAATATTGAGGAGAGAGTATATTGAAGACGATGAATCGGATGATAAAGAATAATAGGGTGAATAAATATTGGGCAATAGTTCTTTTCTTGATTTTTATATCAGGAACAACTTCACCCCTGCAAGCACAGCAGGCAGGAAAAAAACGGTCTACAATCGAAGCACATTTGCAGAAAAGCGGTATGGTAAATATTCATACCCTAGATTCTACTATTCGTGTAGAATTGAAGTATGCAACGACCGATAATTTCACTAATGTGATTCTTTACGATACACTTAACAATGCATATCTGCATCCTTTAGCGGCTAAGAAGCTGGCAAAGGCTCAGAAATATCTGAAGGAGCTTAATCCTAAACTGACGCTTTTGGTCTACGATGCTGCCCGTCCGTTGAGTGTGCAGCGTAAGATGTATAAGGTGGTGCAGGGTACTCCGCAAGCACCTTATGTGGCCAATCCTGCACGAACAGGGTTGCACAATTATGGTATGGCAGTCGATCTCACTATCTGCGATCTGAATGGGAAACCATTGGAGATGGGTACACCTTTCGATCATCTTGGATATGCTGCGCAGATCAATAAAGAGGCAGAACTTGTGCAGAAGGGTATTATTACACCTGCACATGTGAAGAATAGGGAACTGTTGCGCAAAGTGATGGTATCGGCCGGATACCAGACTATAAGGGGAGAGTGGTGGCATTTTAATGCCGTACCGTTAACGGAAGCAAAACAATCGTATAAAGTAATTCAATGATTATTATGATTATGAAAAGAGTGTATTTATTTTTATGTGTATTCTTTTCGTTGAGCCTTTACGCTCAAACTGAGTCCGCTCAATTTGCGATAGTAAAGGATTCGATAAGAGGGTCTGCAAAGCTTTATGAAAGAATGGCCGACGAGGGTCAGGTGAAGGCGACTATGCCAAATGGTTCGGTCTTGTTTCTCTATCAGGCAGATAGGGATGTACTGCCATGGCGAAAGGCCGATTATTATACAGCGACAGGAGATATAGAGTCAGGTTATGTAAATAGTAATTTTACGGAAGATGTTCGCGATCAGGAGTTAATAGAAGTAGAACGCTTGTCGGCTCATGGTAATATCTCATTCAGAAACGATTCTATACGTGTAGTTGTTTCTACATCGAATGTTGCAGCGGGCGACAGAACGATTAAGGAAGGTGCTGACGGTCGCCGCATGGTAGGTACTAAACAAGCTATGGGCGTTGTCAATTCATTCCCTACAAGACGTTATCAATCGATAGTAGTAACTGTAAAGGGAAGGAGTACAACAATACCAAGAAGTCTGTTCGATTATTTGTTCGAACCGATTCTTGAGAATACGTCTGTCTTTTACGATCCTATCAGCAGAATGGTATATATCAGTGCTACTAACGGATCGGGTTCTGCCGTTTATAATGTTTTATGGTCGGTAGACAATCGTGGCAAATCTCAGGTATATGTCCGATCTGGTCAGTTATTTTAAATTTGATATAAGTTTATTCTCTTGAAATAAAAAAGCGAAGCCTCGTAATTATCACAATTACGGGGCTTCTTCATAGTAGTGTTTATATCTAATTGTTGTTAGATTCCTTATTTTACAGCTTCCACTGTATATCCCAATTTCGATAATTGATAAAGAAGTCCTTCTTCACCTGCCAGATGCAATGCACCTACGGCTATCATACTGGGTTTATCTTTCATTATGGCAGGTAGTTCACCTATCCATTTGTTGTTTCTGTTTCTCAATAAAGCATCTTTATGAGATTTCGATGTCGGGCAGGGATCATTCGGATCATTTAATGCTAGATTGTACATCCCGGTCAGGTTTCCTGCATAATAGTAATCGTTTAGCAGGTCTGCCGTTTCTTTTTCGAAGCTGTTATTACTTACCGTACATATCAATACTTCTATCTGTGCCTCCATTGGTTCGGAGTCTAATAGTGCATGAACCTGATCTTCGATGCTCTCCAGTCCGAGTATTGTTTTACCATTATCATTTGCAGTACGTTGTAGATATTCGTCGATAGACTCTTGTCCCATTTTATATTCAGGATATAGCTTTGTGTATAAAGCCAGGCTGTAGAGTGTCGATAAAATGCCCGGTCTCATTCTGCCTACCTTGTCGAGACCTACGCCTAATACCTCATTCAAGCCTTTGTCGAGTATTTCATAATCTTCTTTCGATAAGAGTGTATGATAAGTTTCGCCGTCAGGCATCATTGCTACTTTTAGCAGTTTGGCTTGCATTTCTGCCTCATTACCCATAAGTATTTCTCCTACTACCTGATTGGTTGCGTTTAAGGCTTCTTTCAAGCCCGATATGCTGTCTGTAAAGCTTACAGGAGCCAGATGGTGAGTACCTACTATATACGAAGGCCGTGTAATGCCGTTACCCGATATTTTCCATAATAGCGAGCCGGAAAGCTTATTTATATCCTGAGCCGAAGCTATTGTTGCTGTAAATATCAGTAAGACTAAAGTGATAAATGTTTTTTTCATTATAACTTTTGATGTTAGATGATTAATATTACCCGTTGTCCTGCTCGAAGTCTTTAATTTCGGCTATTGATTTCTCTATCTGTTTTATGTTTTGCATATAGATATAGCGGTATAAAACGTATGCGGTTAGAGCTAATGTAAATATAGTACCAATAGCAATAGAAAGCGTAATGGAAAGGTTGAAGGTACTTGTTTCTTCTAAATGGGCAAATATTCGCTTAAATATTTTCAAGTATAGAAAACTTCCCATAAAAATAAATATCCAGAGAATGGCAAGAATAAGTTCGGCGAATATATACTTTCTATATTTTGTAATTGCAATTGAGATGTCTAATATTCCTATTTTTGAAAGATTGATTTTTTTCAGAAACTTATATTTATATGTTTGCCATATTAGCATGCAAATAACACTGGCTAAATAGAAAAAAAATAAGAAATCTTCGTCGAAAATAAAGGAACAAGGTAGGCATAGAAGACCGACAAGTAATCCCCATTTTTCGAATGTCATTAAATTCTCTAATGCATTTTTGCCTCTGTTATCGAGCATTCGTTGAATTTTCTCTTCGCTTATTGTTGGCTTTATTTCTCTTTCTTGCCAACTCTTTTTTATATTGTCTAAATCCATAATAGATAGTGTTACTTGTTCGACATCTGTTTCATCTTCTCTTTAGTCCTATTTAGCTTTGTGGCTACGTTGGTTACGCTTAACCCTGTAATCTCTGCTATTTCTTTATAAGACTTATCGTCAAGATAGAGTAGAACCAATGCCCGTTCTATTTTTCCCAGTCTGTTTATGAGACTATACAATTCTTTTATCTGGTCGTTGTTGTCAGTTATATCGGGTATGTCGATCGCAATATCAACTATGTTGATATTTCTCGTGCTACGCCGATAGAACGATACGCATGTGTTCAAAGCGATGCGGTATATCCATGTCGAATATTTGCTCTCGCCCCTGAATGAAGGATATGATTTCCAAAGGTTGAGTACAATTTCCTGATAAAGGTCTCCTATGGGATATTCTTTATCGGTGTAAAAAGAGGCAACCTTGTAAATGATACCTTCGTTCTGCTGTATCATCGTCATAAACTGCTTATCCAACTTTTACCGTTTTTTTTGATTTACAATTGTTGTTTTCTTATCAGTCGCATATCTGTTTATATAATCACAAATTTAACGAGAAAAATGAATTTACACTATTAATCTATTGTTTGCATAAGATAAGAAAAGCCGCCCACAAAGGAGCAGCTTTTTCTTTAATTTTCTGTTATAGTGATTTTACTTAGACTTCACTGTTGAATTTACGATTGTTGCAGGAGGGAAGCTTGCAAGCATTTGAGTAACATATTTCATAATTCTTGCATCTGCATCGCGTCCGAAGTTCTTATCGATGTCGCGGTTACCTGCTGCATGCCAAACAAGTGTGTTTTGTTTAGCATCTATCAAGTCTATCAATAACGATCCTTTGTGATAAATATCTACATTGTGTTGAGTACGAGATACGCTAGATCCACCCATCATCATAGGGCCACCCCACATGTAAGGTCGGTGAAATCCACCCATCATCATACCACCCATACCCATGCCGCCCATGCCCATACCCATACCGGTAGTCATAGTGGAACTGGAATGAGATTCTCTCGATTCAACAAAAGCTAAGGCATTTACCAATAAATCAGGATTTTCCGATTCGGTAAGTCCTCTTTCTATCAAAGCTGCTTTTATTGATGAGTATATGCGTGCTCTGTTCAATTCGGTGATAGTTTGCGCTTCAGTGTCTAGCTTATAGATACCGAATGTTTTATATTTCGAGAAGTCTACACTACGATCATAGTCGGTAGATACGGTCAGTGACGATTTACATGAGGTAAATATCAGTACGCTAAATAGTACTAGCGAAAAAAACTTAAATGCTCTCATAATTTTATAATTTTCTTTTTTATAAATCCTAATATTAATTCTATTTGCTTCTATATTAATTAACAAAAAAAGGCGTTTATTGTTTCGCAATATTTACGAATTCATGTAAATCTTTTAACTTTTACTTTCTATAACATAACTTTAATGTATAATGTTCATCGATTGTTGGGTAATTATCTAATTTATAATAGGTAGTGTGCGTTAGAAATAATATGTGGCGAAGCTCATATATTATTTGGACTATAGATCTTTAAAGGTTAACATTACTGATAAGGCAAAAAAAGAGGCTGAACTCTTATTGAGCCAGCCTCTTTATATGTGAATAGAATTAACTATTTAAGCTTCGGGGTTGTTACCGTTATCTTGTTTGATAATTGGTCTTTCAGGTCTTGGAGGACGAGGAAGGAGAACTTTGCGAGAGAGTTTGATTTTACCCGATTTCGCATCGATATCTACAAGTTTCACCTCGATGATATCACCTTCTTTTAGTCCTGCATTTTCCATATCTTCGATACGATCCCAAGAGATCTCAGAGATATGAAGCAAGCCATCTTTGCCCGGTAAGAATTCGCAGAATGCACCGTAAGGCATTATAGAGCGAACTTTAGCCTCGTACACTTCACCTATTTCAGGGACAGTAACGATGCCTTTTATCTTAGCCATAGCAGCGTCGATAGCTACCTTGTTGTTAGCTGATATTTCAACACGTCCGTATCCGTCAATTTCTTCGATAGTAACTACAGCACCGGTTTCTTCTTGGATACCTTGAATAATCTTTCCACCAGGTCCGATTACAGCACCAATAAATTCTTTACCGATAATTACAACTTCGATACGCGGAGCATTTGGTTTGAAGTCGTCTCTTGGTTCAGCGATTGTTTCAAGTACTTTACCTAAGATGTGAAGGCGACCTTCACGAGCTTGGTTCAATGCTTTCTCAAGAATTTCGTACGATAGACCATCTACTTTTATATCCATTTGAGTAGCAGTGATACCGTCTCTTGTTCCACATACCTTGAAGTCCATATCACCTAAATGATCCTCGTCTCCCAAGATGTCAGATAGTACAGCAAAGTTTGTACCTTTCTTCTCAGAGATAAGTCCCATTGCAATACCTGTTACCGGTTTTTTGATTTTAACACCTGCATCCATTAGGGCAAGAGTTCCGGCACATACAGTAGCCATAGACGATGATCCGTTCGATTCAAGAATCTCAGATACAATACGTATTACGTATGCATAGTCTGTAGGGATCATTGGTTTAAGTGCTCTGTGAGCAAGATTTCCGTGTCCTACTTCGCGACGACCAACACCACGTTGTGGTCTAGCGTCACCTGTCGAGAATGGAGGAAAGTTGTAATGTAAAAGGAATCTCTCTCTGCCGTTGTTAAGAACATCATCGATGATTTTCTCATCCATTTTTGTTCCTAAAGTAACAGTTGTAAGCGATTGAGTCTCTCCACGAGTGAAGATGGCCGATCCGTGAGCTCCCGGTAGATAATCTACTTCGCTCCAGATAGGACGGATTTCGGTAGTAGAACGTCCATCAAGACGTTTACCTTCGTCAAGGATAGAACGGCGCATAGCTTCTTTCTCTACATCATGGTAATAACGTGAGATAAGAGAACCTTTTTCTTTTAGTTCTTCCTCTGTAAGAGTTGCTTTATATTCGTCAACGATTGCAGCAAAGTTATCACCACGTTCGTGTTTATTCGTGTTGCAAGATGTTGCTACAGCATATGCTTTGTCGTAACATTTAGCCCATACGTCTTTGCGTAGGTCTTCATCATTTGTTTCGTGGCAGTATTCACGTTTTTTAGTCGTACCGCAAGCTTCCATTAGTTCTAATTGAACTTGGCATTGTACTTTAATGGCTTCGTGCGCAACTTTGATAGCCTCAAGCATTTCTGCTTCTGACACTTCTTTAAATTCGCCTTCTACCATCATGATATTGTCCATAGTAGCACCTACCATGATATCCATATCCGCTTTTTCAAGTTGTTCGAATGTCGGATTAACCACAAATTTGCCATCTATACGAGCCACTCTCACTTCCGAGATAGGTCCGTTGAAAGGAATATCAGATACAGCAAGAGCTGCTGAAGCAGCAAGACCTGCAAGTGCATCAGGGATATCTATTCCGTCTGAAGAAAACAATATAATATTAACAAATACTTCAGCGTGATAGTCATCTGGGAACAATGGGCGAAGCACACGGTCAACCAAACGACATGTCAGAATTTCGTAATCTGAAGCACGTCCTTCTCTCTTTTGAAAGCCACCGGGAAAACGGCCGAATGCCGCAAATTTTTCCTTGTATTCTACTTGTAGTGGCATAAAATCTACATCCGGTTTAGCATCTTTTGCTGCACACACTGTTGCTAGCATCATGGTGTTACCCATGCGTACCATAACAGAGCCGTCGGCTTGTTTTGCTAATTTTCCGGTTTCAATGGTGATAGACCTTCCATCACCTAAATCGATACTTTTTGTAATCGGATTCATCATAATTTCTTTTTTTCTAAACTTCTTAAAATCGCACAAATGTACACAAAGTTTTTCATATATAGAGGGCTGATGCTGTAAAAGATAGCTGTGTAAAAGAAAGTAATAAGTATTTCTGAGGGTCGTTGGTGATTTTTATTTCAGAAGTCAAATATTAAGTAAAATTATTTTATCTTTGAGATATAACCTGATACGTAACTGGTTATATCCGGTGTTTTTTAACCTATTCTCCATTTAACCTAATCTGACTATGAAAAAGCTACTATTAATCTGTTTTTACATTCTCTCGGTGTTAGTAATGAAAGGCAAGGATATTTCAGGTGCAATTTTCGACAGTAAAGGGAAGCCGAAGAAGAATTTAGTCGTCAAGATTAAAGGACAGTTCAATCAAGTAGAAACACTCAAAGACGGTGCATTCTCTTTAAGTGATGTTAACGAAAGTGATACTTTGGTTATTAAAATATCGACTTATACGGAGGCCTTAATTGCTGTAAAAGATAAAAATGTATTTAATATTGTTCTTGATAAGAAAACATTCGATGTCGATAATGGTACTGAAAAAACAACTCATGAATATTCCTATAAGAAGCGCGCTCCCAGAGGAGATAAAATGACTCGGGAAGAAATCGTAGACTCGGGACTTAATCAGGTATCAGAACTTATAAAGAGGAGATTTGCCGGGGCAAACGTTTATACAGGGGTAGATGGCGCTATTGGAATCCGTTTTAGAGGAGATAACTCTATAAATTTGAAAAGTGCGGCGCTTATTATAGTAGATAATACGGAATATTCAAGTCTCGCTGATGTCGATTCGTCATTAGATATTCAAACTATAGAAAGTATAGAGGTAATAAGAGATGGTGCCGGCTATGGCACACGGGGAGCAAGTGGGGTTATTATAATTAAAACGAAGAAATAGTTACCTATATGTTAATCTTTCGCCTCCAATGTGTTGACTATTAGTGATGTACTGGAGGTTATTAATTGTTCTTTCTGAAATCCCAAGGTGCTACCGGATTTTTCATGCTCCAAATATTTATTTTACGGAGGCGTGCATCCTCTTCCAGTTCAAGATAGCGTGGCGATTTATTATACTTATATCGCCATGCCAATCCGTTTTTAAGCAGTTCTTCATTTATATTTATATCATCAACATATACTACCCCCAATATGCGTTGATATTGGTCTGTGCCAACTACATCTACAGTGATGTGTTTATCTATACACAGGTCTTTTGTGAAGTTGGTCGCTTTAGTTCCGAAGTCTTGCCCTGTCTCTGGGCAGTCGACCCCATCAAGTCTTATTTTATGATGCGTACCTAGGCTATCTAATAAGACTACTGTGTCTCCGTCCGATATACGGATAATTTTACCGTTAAGCTTATCGTTGGGTTTTACAATTATTGCTTCTGTCTGCTTATTGTCAGGTGTCTCGGTCGGGAAAAGATCTAAGTCATATATTTTCGATCCACCGAAGACAGTAACTAATGCTATGATAATTGCAAGTATGGTGCGAATATTCTTCTCTACACCCGACTGCTTTTTTCTCTTCCTTTTTGCCATTTATATTTATTGGTTGACGCGATATCTGGTTGGATAGTTTGTGTATCTACGTTTGCTTTTTATTTAAAATCCACGCTGTCTCATTGCCTCAAAAGTTAGTACAGCAGTAGACACCGATACATTTAGTGAGTCTATTTTTCCCCGCATTGGTATTTTAATTCTAGCATCAGCATTATTAAGCCATGTAGCTGTCAACCCATCCGCTTCTGTTCCCATAACAATAGCTGATGGTTGGGTGAAGTCTGTATCCTGATACCATTGCGATGCTTGCAGTTCGGCTGCATACGATTTTATGTTCTTTTCTTTAAGGAAACCAAGTGCTTCATGTGAGGTGCAAATGGCAGTTTGTACAGTGAAAGAACAGCCTACACTAGAGCGTATAGCATTCGGATTGTACAGATCTGTAGTAGGATCGCAAATGATAACGGCATCTATTTGCGCGGCATCTGCTGTGCGAAGAATAGCACCTAAGTTGCCCGGTTTCTCCACAGCTTCGAGTACGATAATGAAAGGGTTGTCCGATAGTTTCAGGTTATTGAGATCGTGCGCTTTTGGTCGTGCTAAGGTTAGAAGTCCATCCGAACCCTCACGATAAGCAACTTTGTCGAAAACGGCTTGAGGCACTTCTATTATTTTGTTTTCATCTATCGAATTAAGTACATCAGGATAGTCGGTTTTTGTAAAAAGTTCGGGGCACACATACGCCGATTCTATAATATAACCTGCTGATAAGGCAAGAGATAATTCGCGTGCTCCTTCGATAATAAAAAGGTTTTGTTCGTGTCGCTCTTTGTTTTTTGCGAGCTTCACTATATTTTTTATTTTCGGATTTTGCAGGCTGGTTATCCTTTCCATATCTATTGATTGTTTAGCTTAATGTAAATCGTTAAAACACTATTGTTTACTTATCACAGACTTTTATGTTGTACATAGATGGTTAATAAAATGGTCTGCGACCTCAAAAATACGGATTAATTACAGACTAAAGTCCAAATTTCTTACCTTTGTGTCCGAAATAAATATGACAAGGTTAAGAATATATATTGTCCTTTTATTTTGCATGACTATTTGCTGTATATCTTCGGTACGATAGTCGTAACAAACTTATAAAAGCAAAAGATAAAATTTATATGAAATACTCCTATATCGCTCTATCTGCCATTCTATTACTTATCAGCTGTGGGTCAGCAGATAGCAAATCGGGAACAGATGAACCTGTTGAAGCTAAAAGATACTCTCGATTCAGTGGTAATTATAATAAGACATTCGGCGATTTGCACGAATTACATATTGCTGCAGCGATAGAGAATGGAGTAGGGCCTTTTGTTTCGAGAAGCGATACAGCTTTGTATATGGATGATTTGGTACGGATTCCTAACGAACTGGAAATATATAAAACCGATAAGTTGAAGCATTCTATGCCTTTTCTTGTGCCTAAAGCAGCAGCGTTATTATCTGATATCGGGCTTAATTTTCGGGATTCTCTTATCAGGAAGGATATGCCGCTTTATAAACTTATTATTACCAGCATTACCCGTACCGACGATGATGTGAAAAGCTTGTCGAGACGTAATGGTAATGCGAGTGACAATTCGGCTCATCGCTATGGCACGACATTTGATATAGCTTGGACGCGATTCGATAAAGTAAATCAGACAGACGAACGTACGTTGGATGACGGTAGGCTTAAAGCCGTGCTTGGACAGGTGCTTAACGATTTACATCAGCGTGACAGATGTTATATTAAACATGAGCGAAAGCAATCGTGTTTTCATATAACAGTACGATGATAATTATATGTGAGGAGTAATCTTTATTAATATTTTCTTTGTCATCCCGAAACGTAGTGAGGGATCTGTCATATGCACTGTATTAAGAGAGTTGTAGTAGATTCCTCCTTTTAGTTCGGAATGACAGTGTTTTCCGGAAACATTAACTAAATGAAATGAAAAGATACTTTCTATATCTATCCTATAATGGTGAAAACTATTGCGGTTGGCAAATCCAACCGAATGGACTTGCTGTGCAGGAAGTGGTAGAGAAGGCCTTGGCTACCCTTTTGCGCGATCCAACGCCCATAGTTGGAGCAGGACGTACCGACGCAGGGGTTCATGCACGAATGATGGCAGCACATTTCGATAGTGACTGCGAGGGTCTGGACTTAAAACGCTTGACGAGTAAACTCAACAGTATTTTACCCAAAGATATTGCAATCTATAAAATAGTAGAGGTAAAAGCTGATGCTCATGCACGATTCGATGCTGTATCACGACTTTATAAGTATTATATAACAACAGCTAAAGATCCTTTTCTGCATAAGCTGAAATACAGAGCGATAGGCGATTTGAATGTAGAGGCAATGAATGCCTGTGCAGATATTTTATTCGAATATATAGATTTCACCAGTTTCAGTAAACTGCATACCGATGTAAAAACAAACGATTGTCAGATAATGTATGCCCGCTGGGAGCAGGATGGCGATGATTATGTATTTACAATCAAGGCTAATCGCTTCCTTCGTAACATGGTTCGTTCTATTGTAGGTACTTTGCTCGAAGCGGGTCGTGGTCGGTTAGATACTGACGGTATGCGTCGCATTATTGAGGCAAAGGATAGAGGCGTTGCAGGGACTTCTGTCCCGGGGCATGCCTTGTTTTTAGAAGATGTGGAGTATCCGGATGATATATTTGAAATATAAAAATAATAATAACTATGTATGCTTATTTTCCTGTCTATAACTGCCTGTGAAAATTAAAATAATGATATAACAATGAGAATAAAACATACGTTGACAGATTTTATTGAAAGCGAGAAATCGGGAGGCTTAGTCCTGATTGTTTGTACGCTTATTTCAATCCTTTTGGCCAATTCGAGCATAGGTCAAAGTTATCTTGCTGCCTGGCATTTCGATTTGGGAGGACATAGTATTGAGCATTGGATAAACGATGGGCTAATGGCTATTTTCTTTCTCTTGGTCGGACTCGAGCTGGTTGAGGAGATTTACGAAGGTCAGTTGGCGAGTCTGAGGTCTGCACTTTTGCCTATCTCGGGAGCATTGGGTGGTATGCTTATTCCCGCAGGTATTTACATTGCATTGAATGTGGGTACGGCTACAACTTCGGGTTTTGGTATTCCTATGGCTACCGATATAGCATTTGCGCTGGGGATACTCTCACTGCTTGGCAGTCGGGTACCTGTTTCGTTGAAGATATTCTTAACAGCATTGGCTGTGATAGACGATTTAGGAGCGATTATTGTGATTGCTATATTTTATACCTCTTCTTTGGCGTGGACAAACCTATTTCTGGCATTAGGAATATTTGCGGCATTGATGATTCTCAATAAAATATTTAAGGTTAAAAACCTTATACTATATATTCTCGGTGGTATCGTGATGTGGTATTTTATGCTGCATTCGGGCATACATGCTACCATAGCTGGAGTGTTACTTGCCATTGCTATTCCTTATGAGAAGAAAACAGGAAATTCACCTTGCCATCGTATGCAGCGTTGGCTGCACTATCCTGTCGCCTTCATCATACTTCCTCTATTTGCTTTGGCTAATACTGCCATTGTATTAGAAGGCAATTGGGACAAAGCGTTGGGCGAACCGTTTGCACTTGGTATTATACTCGGTTTAGTAATAGGTAAGCCACTAGGTATAACGCTCTTTGCATTCCTTTCGATAAAGTTGAAGCTATGTAAATTACCAAAGGGTTTGAGATGGAGAGATATGATAGGCGTAGGTATGTTGGGTGGTATCGGTTTCACAATGTCGATATTTGTAACCTTGCTTGCCTTCGACGACATACATATTATAAACGAAGCAAAGCTGATGATTCTTTTAGCCTCACTCGCTGCCGGTATATTAGGATATACATGGCTAAATCGTGTGCTTAAAGAGAAAAAGGACTAAGAAAATATGTGGTTAGCATTAGCATTTGGTTCGGCATTCTTTTTGGGATGCTACGATATTAGTAAGAAGAAATCGTTGACAGGCAATGCCGTAATTCCGGTATTGTTTTTCAATACACTTTTCTGTACGCTCTTACTGTCTCCGCTTTTTATTATATCGCAATTATCGCCCGATACGTTGCAGGGTACAATATTCTATATTCCTCCTATTGCATTAGAGACACATGGTTATATAGTTCTCAAATCGATATTGGTACTGTCATCATGGATATTGAGCTATTTTGCGATAAAGCATTTACCATTGACAATTGTAGGGCCTATCAATGCTACCCGCCCTGTAATGACACTTGTCGGCGCATTGCTTATATTTGGCGAACGGCTCAACTTTTATCAGTGGATAGGGGTAATTATAACGATTGTTTCATTTTTCCTGCTATCTCTTTCGGGTCGGAAAGAAGGTATTAAGTTTCACCGCAACAAGTGGGTGTTTTTTATTCTTTTTGCAGCTATGCTAGCCGCAGCCAGTGGGTTGTACGATAAATTCCTTATGCAGCGATTCAGTTCTACGGCTGTGCAATTTTGGTACAATTTATATCAGTGGCTTCTGATGGTTGTTATATTGCTTGTCTTGTGGTATCCCAAACGGAAAATATCCTCGCCGTTCGAGTGGCGGTGGAGTATTATCCTTATATCGGTATTTCTCACCATTGCCGACTTCCTTTATTTCTATGCTTTGACCGACAGTGAAGCTATGATTTCCATTGCATCAATGGTAAGGAGAAGCAGTGTGTTGATTTCTTTTGCAGGAGGTGCACTTCTCTTCAATGAAAAAAACTTAAAAGGCAAGGCAATAGATCTTGTTTTAATAATTATAGCAATGTTTTTCCTATATTTGGGGACTAAATAAGGTCTTTGGGTTAAACATATATAAACGGTTACAATTAACAATAGGATGAAGAAAATAATAATAGTTCTGGCATTTCTTTTTACAGGCATTTCTGCTATGGTGGCACAAGATATGACAACAGTTTTTTTGTCGGTTCCCGATGAAGTGCTTTTTGGCTTGGAGCCCGAACAAAAGGACAGATTGCTCTCTAATCCGGAGGATACTGCAACTGTGTCAGTAGAAAGCGCACTCTATGCCAAGATCAAAAGAAAAGCGATATCGCCTAACTACATCTGGCTACAGACATCGGAAAAAGCAACTACCCAGATTAAGCTATTGCCGCTTATTAACGACTCTAAGATTATATGTGTAGTAAAAACTGTTTGTGGAAATATCTGTGATAGTCAAGTGAAATTTTATACATCTAAGTGGGTCGAAATAGATCAGACAGGTTTTATGCCAAAGCCAAATGTCGATTGGTTTATAAAAGCTGATGCAGATCGTAATAGCCAAGAGTTTAAAAATGCTTATGCTGCTTTAACTATGAATCCGATGAAGATAAAACTATTTGCGGACAATGATAGTTTATCAGTTAAATACGAGATCAAGAATTATTTATCAGAAGACGACTATAATAAGATACAGCCATTCCTGATAGAAGAACCTAAAGTTCTGGTCTGGGATAAAACTTCGTATAAATAAATGAAAAATAGCCTTACACTATTTACTTTACTTCTGTTCTTTACTATTACCTCGTTTGCAAATGACGGAGCCTATTATATCAGTGGAAACCATTTGATTCCGATGATAGAGACTGATATTTCTGTCAAAAAAGAAATACTGACTATCAAACGGAGGAATGAAAAACAGGTTGATGTCACAGTTTATTATGAATTTTACAATCCAAAAGATGCTAAAAGTCTGACTGTCGGATTCGAGGCATTCTCTCCGTCAGGTGATGTTGATCCTACTCCCAAGAATGGCCGGCATCCTTATATGAATAACTTTACGGTAGAGATGAACGATGTAATTTTTCCTTATAATGTTTCTATTGTAAGCGATAGTCTATATAATAAGAATGGAACAATAAAAGAGCTGACGAAATCGGAGATTGAGGAGCATTGTTATGAAGGGTATTCAGATTTCTACTATGTTTATCATTTTACGGCAAATTTCAAACCGGGATTAAATAGTGTAAAGCATACTTATACTTGCGACCTTTCTGGAGGAGTCGATTACAAATATAGTTTCGATTATATTCTATCTGCTGCTATGAGATGGGGCAATCACCAGATAGACGATTTTACACTTATTATTGATATGGGTGAGTTTCAGGATTTTTATATTAATAATGCTCCTTTTGGCAAATCCTCTAAATGGACTCTTGCCGGTACTGGTAATATGCAGAAAGATGTTCCGAACCCATTTGGGTATGAGGAATCAGAAGGAATTTCACTTCTGTATACTCGCTTCTTTGTTTCAAAAGGGCAAGCTATATATCAGAAGATGAATTATAAAACGAAAGATGAATTAACTATATTTTCTCGTCGTGTTAATGGTTTATTGGTATTCGATTATAGAGAAGCTCAACTTCCCTTTTATATAGATGATAACGAATCGATGGAGTATATAGAGCCGGCCGATGAAATATCGAAAAAGATATTACGTAATCTGCCTTTTGCCCGTCGTGGATATATTTTCACTACACCACAAATACAAGCCTACTATCTGACGCAGGCGTGGTACACTCCCGATCCGAACTATAAAAGCACATTCGACAGCCTTACGAATGAGGAGCAAAAGTGGGTGAATTATTGGTCTAAATAAATTATCTGCCAGCTACGATATCTGCGTATTCCGGATGCCGTTGTATATAGATTGCAGTGTAGGGGCATATTGGTCTTACCTTGTAATTGTTTTCACGGGCATAATCGAGAATAGTCTTTGTCAGAACGGCGGCGATGCCATTTCCTTCCAGATTTTTCGGCACTTCGGTATGTGTAATACTTAGGCAATTACTCCCGTTGTCAATATAATCTACGAGTGCTATTTGATCGCCAATGTGCGTTTCAAATCGGCTTTCTTTTTGATTGTGTATGACTTTTATATCCATAATAATCGTTATTTACCTCCACCAAAACTGAAATTGACAGGAAAATAGGTTGGAGAAGTTATGGGTGTATTACCAATCATAAATGTTGGTTTTAATTTCACTGAAACATTCGATTTTTGAGAGCCTATACCTACGAAGTTCTTAGCAATTTCAACGATTGTTTCTTGCGAATTGGTTCGGGCTAAAGTAGCCAGATCGACACCAATATTAAGAGGCAAAGATTGAGATTCGCCGGCAGCTATATTTAATGTTTCGTTGACAGCTCCTTTGGTAAATTCTATATCATCGATGCTGATAACATATTGTAGACCATGAAGTATGGCTGCCGATTCGTTAGGATTTTTTATATTCAGATTGAGTGTAAAATCGAGTGGGATAGAGGATGCATTGCCCGATAGTATCGATGTTATTTTCGGTATTTGGGTGATAGATACACCATTCGATAGATTCATACCGGAAACTTTTATTCCTGAAATGGATTTATAGCTATATTCACATTTAGTGATATTGTATGCGCTTGTTAATTCTTTTTGCACACTATTACAACCGATTAATACGGTGGCGATCATTAGGAAACCTAAGATTCTTTTCTTCATTATTCTGTTTTATTTTATTGTAACCATTGTTGCTCCGTACCCGTATTCGCGGAATGAAGCATCTTGTGTATAGGCGGTTTTGTATTTGTTCTTTAACTCTTTTAGAACAGCGTTCTTCAAAATACCGTCGCCTTTACCATGAATAAACACTATCTTTTGTCCTTTATTGTGCTTATTCTCGTTCATTACTTCGTTGAATTTCTTCAACTGATATTCGAGTATGTCTCCAGAAGATAAACCATTGGTGTTGTCTAAAAGTTCATCGATATGTAGATCGATTTCGATAATTGTATTCTTCTCATTCTTCACTATTGGCTGTACACGCGGGCGGGGAGTCTCTTTTTCGAGCATTGCCCTTTCTAAATCTTCGGTCGAAATAATCAGCTCCTTTTCGGGTAAGTCGCGTTTTACAATAGGATATATTAGCGCATTTTCGTCGAAATAATCATTGTCTTTAAAGCTGTGCAGCTTGTAGAACTTAACGGTATCTATACGTAATTCGATAGACCCCGGATTCTTCAATGCGAAAGGCTTATCTTCCTTATAAGCGAAGAACTGGAAGCAGATATGTTCCATGTCGTTTAGCTCGGCTTTGTCGAATGCTTCAAGAAACAGCTTTGTGTTAGGTTCTATTACAGCTGCTTTACGGCTTGTCCATCCTGCATCCGATCGGCTCATGTAGTTGAACGACAGGTAATAATTGCTGTCATTCACCAAGTAGCATTCGTAATCGGTTGTGCTTAGATTCTTTATATCGTTGGGCAGATAAGCAAGGCAGATGGTTATCTGTTCTCCTTCCTTCGTTTCCTCTATTTTATATTCTTCTTTGGGCTGAGTGGTTGCAGTTCTGGTAACTTCGGCATTTGGTTTTGTCGATTGTCTTACCTGTGCGTCGTTCGCCGGCTCGATAACGATGCATTCCCGCATTAATATTGGAATCTCGAAACCATCTTCATCTTCTACCAAAACTATGTCTTTACCTCTGAAGCCACTAACAACGCCGCCTCCTGTAGTATTTAGAAAGCGAACTTTATCTCCTGTTTTCATAAATCTTAATTTATCTTGTTAAGCCTCGTCTAGACTTTTTTATTCACACAAAGTTGACTATTTTTGTCGGATAAAAAAAGTAAAAAGTGGAAATATCAAACCCTCGGGAAATACGCATTGATGATTACAATTACAATCTGCCCGACGATCGTATTGCGAAATACCCTCTGGCTGAACGAGACAGTTCGAAGCTGCTGATTTATAAACAAGGTGCGATAACTGATACTTGTTTCAAAACATTGCCCGATCATCTTCCAGCCGATAGCCTGATGATATTTAATAATACAAAGGTTATTCAGGCACGTATGCATTTTAGAAAGCAGACAGGGGCACTGATCGAGATATTCTGCTTAGAGCCTTATCAACCGAACGATTACTTATTGAATTTTCAACAAACTGAACGATGCTCGTGGATATGTCTTGTAGGCAATCTCAAGAAATGGAAAGAGGGCGAATTGATAAAAGCACTCACTGTACACGATTGTGAGATTCTGATAAGGGCACGCAAACTACAATCGCATGGTGATTCTCACATTATAGAGTTTGAATGGGATAACATAAATATCTCATTCTCCGATATTCTGGAATGTGGTGGCGAACTGCCTATACCTCCCTACTTGAACAGGGATACAGAGGAAAAAGACAAGGAGACTTATCAGACCGTTTACTCAAAGATAAAAGGTTCGGTAGCGGCACCTACGGCAGGTCTGCATTTTACCGATACTGTTTTTTCAGCATTAAAGGAAAAAGGGATAGTAACCGACGAGGTGACACTGCATGTAGGGGCAGGTACTTTCAAACCTGTTAAATCGGAACAGATAAAAGATCATGAGATGCATTCTGAGTTCATTTCGGTTCGTAAAGATTTAATAGAGCGTCTGCTTAATCATAAAGGTAAGGTTATTGCCGTGGGAACGACATCTGTGCGTACACTCGAAAGCCTTTATTACTTAGGTGAGTTGCTAGAGAATGATCAGCCTGAAGAATTGACTGTCTCACAATGGCAACCATACTTCCACACTAGCAATAGATTATCTAAAGAAAAAGCGTTAAAAAATATACTAGCCTACCTAGATAGCAATAAATTAAATACCTTGATTGCAAATACACAGATTATAATAGCACCGGGATATGAGTTTAAGATAGTGAACGGTGTAGTGACAAACTTTCATCAGCCTAAAAGTACATTGTTGCTATTGGTATCGGCGTTTGTCTCGGGTAATGATTGGAAGAAAATATATGAACATGCACTTAACAACGACTATCGCTTCCTTAGTTATGGTGACAGTTCGTTATTATTGAAAGACTAAATTTATTTATGAAGAAGAAAATAGGAATTGTTATCGGCGTTCTGTTACTGATTGGTATCGCTGTCGCAGGATATGTTTATAGTATTATTTCCACGGGATTCAATATTAAGGAAACGGTGTATGTTTATGTCGATTCTCGCAAAGATTACAATGCTTTGTTGGAAGAGCTGGAATCAACAGCAAAGGTTCAGAGTATAGGCAGCTTTGAGAAAGTCGCTTCTTTTTTGGATTATAGAACAGCGATGAGAACAGGTAAGTATGCCGTTACACCGGATATGACTGTTTTAGATTTAGTGAGAAATCTCCGCAATGGCCATCAAGTACCTGTTAAAATTAAGTTTAATAATATACGAACAAAGGAAGATTTAACGGAACGTATTTCAGAGCAACTCATGTTTACGAATGATGAGCTGTTATTGATTCTCAATGACGAGAAAATTTGTGCCGACCTCGGCTTCAATCCTCAGACTATCATTGCTATGTTTATACCTAATACTTATGAATTTTATTGGGATGTAAAGGTTGATGCTTTTCTGGCGAAGATGAATAAAGAATATCAAAAATTTTGGACACAGGAGCGGCTTAATAAGGCTAAAGGAATTGGATTATCGCCAATTGAAGTTTCGACTTTGGCATCTATCGTAGAGGAGGAATGTACCTATTCAGACGAATATCCTATGGTCGCAGGTTTGTATTTGAACCGCTTGCATAGGGGGCAAGCATTGCAGGCTGATCCTACGGTGAAATTTGCAGTGGGAGACTTTAGTTTGCGCCGCATATTGAACAAGCATCTCGAGGTAGATTCACCTTACAATACATACTTGAATACAGGGTTACCTCCGGGACCAATCCGTGTGCCGTCTATTAAGGGTATAGATGGTGTCTTAAACTACAGCAAACACAATTATCTATACATGTGTGCTAAAGATGATTTTTCGGGAAGGCATAACTTTGCAGTGACCTTTGGTGAACATCAGCAGAATGCAAATAAGTATAGGCAAGCACTTAATGCGCGTAGTATTTATTAAGTTTCGAGATTTACTTATTATCAGTAGATTGTCTTTTTGTTTGAGAAGTCTTAGTATGCCTTTTCTTCTCCTTTAAAGACATTCATAACGGTTTTGAATATAATCTTAAGATCAAGGAAGAAAGACCAATTTTCGATGTACCACACATCTTTCTTTACACGGCCTTCCATATCAGCTAATGTTTTTGTTTCACCTCTGAATCCGGTAACTTGTGCCCATCCTGTGATGCCTGGTTTTACTAAATGGCGAACCATAAATTTCTCTATGAGCATTGAATATAAAGCAGTATGCTTAAGCATGTGAGGACGAGGTCCTACTACAGACATGTCTCCCATTAAAACATTAAAGAATTGAGGTAATTCGTCGATGCTGGTTTTTCTCATAAACAAGCCGACTTTGGTTATTCGGGGATCTTCTTTTGTCGCGCTGATACTATTTGCTGCAGCGTTAAGACGCATCGACCGGAATTTATAACAGTAAAACTCTTTACCTTTGATTCCGGTTCTTTTTTGTTTGAAAAATATAGGACCTGGAGATGATATCTTAATTATTGATCCAAAGATCAGATAGATCCAAGGGAATACTAATACCAGAATTAAGATCGAGAATACAAGATCAAAAGTTCTTTTTATAAATTGATTAGACTTATGTTGTAGGGGTTCGTATCTAAGGCTAAGAATTGGAATCGTTTCCAAAGAATGAAGAGCAAATCTTCTTTTAATATATTTATAAAACTCTGGAACCAAAAAGAAACGAATCATGTTCTTTTCGCAAAAGCTGATCAGTTCTAATATTTTTGCATCTTGATTCCCTGGTAAAGTACAGTAGATTTGCTCAATTTTTTCTTTTTTTGCAAATTCTTGAATCTTAGATGTATCACCTAAATAATTGGGTAGGGCATCTATATTTGCAATATTATCATCGAAAAAGCCAAGTATTCTATATCCGAAATCACTACCGACGAGTTCATTGTATATCGCAATCCCATTAATTCCGCCGCCAATGATAATGACTCTTCTGTAATTATACCCTTTTCTCCGATATGCTTTTAGCATGAGACGGAACAAAATATGAGAGATACAAAATAACATACCCAATACAAGGAAGCTTATCAACCAGGGTACTACAGGGATAGATAATATATCAAATAAGGAAAAACTACCTGTTACGATAACTATATATAGAGCTATAAAATATGATGAGCTTTGAATAATCTTGTCTATAGAAATAATATTTGACGATATATTAAAGCGCACGAAGGTAGATGCTACAAAATATGATAGGTTTATTAATAATATAGCTTCAATCTTTTTTTCGTAAGAAAGAGATATTTCAGGAATAAATTCTTTGCAAAAAAGAAAATATAGCATGAAGAAAAATGAATTGATGAGGATAAGATCTCCAAAACGGATAATCCAATCAATCAGGTATCCATAACTCTCTCTTCTTTCGGACATTTCTTTCATGATAAACTAGTATTAGTATTTTGTATTTGCCGTCCTCTCTTGACAAAGATATATATTATAGCGCAACAAACAATAACGCTAACTAGAGCTAGCCATTTATGGTCTTCAATACCCATATATTCCATATTATCGTATTGCGGTGTTCCAAAGTATATCTGCGATAAAATAAGATTAATAGCATTGTGAATAGTGTGCGCTATAATTGGAATCCACAAATTGCCTGTCCAGAGGAATAGATAGCCTAATAGGGCTCCGGCAATCATTCGTGGGAAGAAACCATAGAACTGGAAATGTATAGTGCTAAAAATGATAGCTGTTATCCAAATGGCAATATGTTTATTTGAAACTATTTTTTTTATGATTTGCTGTAAGCAACCCCTGAAAAATAGTTCCTCTGCAATTCCGGCTAAAACGGCTATGATAAATAAATTTGTTAAGATTCCTGATATGGATTTATCCGCAAGAAACATTTCAATAATCTTTTTCACCCCATCTTCTTTTTCTCTCATCCAATTTTCTATAGTAGATAACGATTCGGGAAAACTAATTTGTTGATTGTAATAACTTGTTAGTTGCAATATTGGTTGAACAGCAACAATAAGAGTAAGAGCCAAGAGCACAAATTTATAACCTGGTGCAATATTTATTCTCAAGAAAGACATTGGATCATTCTTGAAAAGATATGCAAATATAAATGCAGGGATAATGAATATGGAGACTGTTTGTACTACCTGAGCTGTTTTTAGAAATGATATAGATTGCGACAGAGCAGCGATCCCATCTTCTTGTGCGAAAGCCAAACTGGTTATTGATATAAGTACAATGCCTATCATTAGTCCCAGAATAGTTAATAATGAAAGGAATAATAATTGTGACCATCCTCCCATTCTATAAAAGATCTCTTTATTAATCATTTCAATAATGTTAGTTTAGTCGTAATATAGTTATGCCATTGCACGTTTTAGATTCTGCACAATATTCATTTAATGATTTGCTTTCTATAATAATTTTCTTTGCACGGCTAGATGCATGGATAAATCGAAGAATGTTGTTGCTTCTATATGCAATTCCCATGTGAGAGTAGTCTAGTCCATTTATATTTGTTCCAAATAGAACAATGTCTCCATCTAAAATGTTTTCGTCAGCAGATGATATAGCATCAGAAGGTATAATCTTATAATTATTTCTTTCGTTAATTTTGTTTTCAATACCTCTCAATTCCCTTATATTGATGTTGTTATTTTTTAGTTGACTATAAAGCTGAGGATGAGTCGACATATAGTTAATTTTCTTAGAGCTAATCTTTCCACCCAAGTCAATACTTATATCTTTAAATATTTTCTTTTGTTCATTCTCATATATCCAGTCACTCGAATAATGCAAGCGAGAGGAATAGTCATCGATTACTCCGTTTCTGTAACGTATAGAAGTTAGTGTCTGGCAATAATTAGAGAAAGATAAATCATCGGATTTGATCACTTTCGATAATGCAATACAAGTTTCAACAAATGTTGTGCAATCAAATTCGTGCAAATTTATTACCAGGCTTTCTTTTGTATTACCCTCTAAAGTCGATGCTACGTAAGGTCTGCCTATAAAGAATTTGGCTGTTCTTATAACTAGCTCGTTAATTGGTTCGTTCTTGTATGGGGAAACCTGTTTGATGTATGATTCGTAAGTTAATGAGTCTGCTTTACTATATACAATAGTTGCATTTGCTATATTGGGAGATAGAGCAAGAAGCAGTATTATTATGGCAATATTAGCAATTTTCATATTTAACTCAAACCTTCAATTTGTCCATTTACTAAATCTATATGATTTGCTTGCGGATCTTTAGGCAATCCTGGCATACGCATTATGCTGCCAGCTATTGCAACAATAAATTCGGCGCCGTTATTAATTACAATATCATTGATCGTAAAAGTGAAATCTCTGGATACCCCATATGCATGTGCGTTGTCAGAAAACGAGTATTGGGTTTTGGCAATACATACTGGGTAGTGTTCTAACCCCAGTCTATTTATTAGAGATAGTTTCTTTTTTGCTTTATCGCTAAATTTAACAGAATTGGCTCCATAAACACTTGTAGCTACTTTGCTTATCTTGGTTTCAATGGAATCGTTGTTGTCGTAAGTGAATCTAACTGCTTCAGACGGAGTTTTTTCAATAGCAGCAACAACGGCTTCTGCTAACTCAATGGCACCCTCTCCACCTTTCATGAATGCTTCATTGATAGCAAATCCAACTCCGACTTGTTTGCAGTGTTGTTTGATCAACTCAATCTCATTTTCCGTATCAAAGCCATATTTATTAAGGGCGACAACAACACTTTGTCCGAAAGATTTCATATTCTCAATATGCTTATCTAGATTGGCAAAGCCTTTAGTTAATCCTTCTATATTTTCTTTTTTTATGTCTTGGATTGGGACATCACCATGCATTTTCAATGCTTGTGTTGTAGCTACTATAACAGTTAATTTAGGAGATAACCCTGACTTTCTACATTTAATATTGAAGAATTTTTCCGCTCCCAAATCAGCTCCGAATCCAGCTTCGGTAATTGTATAATCAGCATGGCTCATTGCCATTTTCGTAGCAATGATAGAGTTGCATCCATGTGCAATATTAGCAAAAGGGCCTCCATGTATAAAGGCTGGCGTATTTTCGGTTGTTTGTACCAGATTAGGGTTGATGGCATCTTTTAGCAGCACTGTAATAGCTCCTGCTACCTCAAGATCTTTTACTGTGAAAGTATTTCCGGCAGCTGTATATCCTAAAATAATGTTCTCAATACGTCTTTTCAAATCATCTATATCCTTCGCCAAGCAGAGGATAGCCATAATTTCAGATGCTGGTGTTATCTCAAATCCGGATTCTGATGGGATACCATTTTCTGAACCGTTGAGGCCGGTAACAATATGTCTCAAACTTCTGTCGTTTACATCGAGAACTCTTTTCCAAACAACTTCTTTTAGGGATTTATCTGTTCCTCTGTTACGATACAGATAGTTATCTAAAAGAGCAGTGATCATATTGTGGGCCGATGTAATAGCGTGGAAGTCTCCTGTGAAATGTAGATTTATATCTTCCATCGGCAACACTTGTGCATATCCGCCACCTGCTGCCCCGCCTTTCATCCCGAAACATGGTCCTAAAGATGGTTCTCTAAGAGCAACCACGGTCTTCCTCCCTATTTTGTTTAGTCCAAGTGCAAGACCAATCGAGATTGTTGTTTTTCCTATGCCGGCTTTTGTAGGCGTAATGGCAGTAACGAGGATAAGATTATTTTTATTTACTTTTTGTTCGTCGATTAGAGAAATCGGAACTTTTGCGATAAACTTCCCGTAATTATGTAAATTGCTCTCAGCTATGTTGAGTTGAGAGCCAATGCTAGATATGTTTTTTAATTTAATACTTCTGGCAATTTCAATGTCTGATTTTATTTCCATAGTTTTGAATCAGGGTTCAATATTTTATTATGACCATAAAGATACATATTTTATCTTTTGGTGTTTGTAGAAAACAAAAAGAGAATGGTTAATTACCATTCTCTTTTTATATCTCATATAGATAAAAGATTATTCTTTGATACCTAATTTTGCTTTTACTTGTTTATTTGCATCTGCAGCATGAGCTCCGATATGTAAAAACATAGCAGCATCGGCAATGTAAGTATAGTTGTTTTCGTCGCCTACTTCTTTAATTGCTGTTCTCAATTTTTGTTGAAGGGGTGCATATTCCTCTTGTTGAGCTTTTTCAAGTTCAGCCTGGCTTGTTTGCACGAAACTTTCGTATCTTTCTTTCAATTGATCTATTTGTTTTTGGCGATCAGCAGCCAAACTTACAGTTGGTTCCTCAGTTGATTCTTGGAATTTCTTGATTAGTGCAGCATATTCATTTTCAATAGCAGCAGCATTTTTTTCCATAAGATCGCTTTTAGCTTTCAACTTTGCTTGCGCACCTGCAAATTCTGGCATCTGAGTAAATATTTCTTGCGCGTTGATATATGCGATTTTTTCTTGAGCAAATATCGATAATGGAGCAATAACAAGTAGTAGTAAGAGTACTTTTTTCAACATAATAAGTTAGTCTTTAATTATTGGTTTCAAATTTTATTCGACAAATATATATAATTATTTTGAATATCCTAGTTTTGCAAGAACCTCATTACTTATGTCTATCCTAGGGGATGCAAATATCACACTCTCGGCTGAAGCTCTGTCAAGTATCAGTTGATAGCCTTTTGCTTCAGAGATTTCTTTTACTGCGTTATATATATCGTCTTGAATAGGTTTTATAAGAGCCTCTCTCTTTTTGAATAGTTCTCCTTCGGGTCCAAAGTAAGTGCGGTTCAATTGTTGAACATCTCTTTCTTTTTCTACGATCTCATTTTCTCTTTTTGTCTTTTGCTCTGCCGACAGAAAAACGAGATCAGACTGATACGACTTATATAAGCCTTTAATTTCCTGCTGTCCTTTTTCAACTTCAGCCTGCCATTTTTGGGATATCACCTCTATCTGTTCTTGAGCAGTTTCGTAGGTACTGATGTTGTTTAATATATATTCCATATCAATTAGTGCAAATTTTTGCGCATAACTTCCACATGAAATACCTAAGAGTAGTGTGAATAGTAATAATATTTTCTTCATAACTATATTTTTTAGTATACTATATAAGACATCTAGTAACGACTTTTGTTTACTCAACCTTACATAAATAATGTTAATTAGCTATATCGGTTAGAATTCCTGCCCGATAATAAAGTGAAATTGAGCTCCGCTTCTGTCTCTCGATCCGTTGATAGGGTCAAATCCGTATGCCCAGTCGATACCCATAAGTCCGATCATCGGTAAATGGATTCTGGCTCCGAAACCTGCAGAACGTTTCAAATCAAAAGGACTGAACTTTGTAAGATCATACCATGCATTACCGGCTTCTACGAATGATAGTAGGTAGATAGTCGATGTCGGTTCAAGAATTAGTGGGTATCTGAATTCTAGGGCTAAACGGGTGTATGCACTCGCTTGATTACCTAATGCACCATTTTCATATCCACGAAGACCGATGGTTTCTGTTGCGTACGTACTGGAATATCCTGACATACCATCACCCCCAACATAGAATGTTCCGAAAGGAGACTTTTTATGTCTATTGTAATAACCTACGAAACCATATTCGGCACGGGTCATCAATACCGGTGTTTTCTTAGTTTCAGCAAGAGGAATGAATATTTTCGATCTGAATTTCCATTTATGGAACTCTATCCATTTAAATTTCTCTCCAGGTTCAAAACCATTTTCATCGGGCACCATGCTTGCATAATCTACACCATTCCAAGCAGAATAAGGAGGGGTTAATTCCAAGCTTACAGAGAAGTCTGAACCTCTACGGGTATATATCGGATTATCGATAGTACGTCTGTTTAATGATAGATTTAAACTTAAACTATTAGCATTTCCATCTCTAACAATAAAGTAAGCCCAGTCTCTCATTTTGTACAACTGATATGAAAGTTCTGCCTGTATATAGAAATAATCATCAGGCCAGCTCAATCGTTTACCATAACCTACCGATGCACCAAGCATCTGTATCGACTTGTTAGGGTCAGCGGCATATCCGATATCTGAGTAGCTATTGCCAAGACTATTTCCGTACATACCACTGTTTCCAAAGTTAAAGTTGTTATTTGCAAATCGGCTATATACATCGGTTTGCTTCGAGTAGAATGCACTAACTGTTAGTGAATTCGGTCGTTTTCCTCCAAACCATGGGTCGAAGAATGAAGCAGAGTACGATTGATAGAATCGACCATTTGTTTGTCCGCTAAGAGTCAGAGTCTGTCCTTCCCCTTGTGGCAGGATACCTTTATATGATTTAGGATTCAGTAAGTTTCTTATTGAGAAATTCGAGAATTTCAAACTCAATTTACCGATTATACCTGTTTGTCCCCATCCGGCAGAGAATTCCACTTGGTCATTCGCTTTAGGTGTTAGAGGAAGGCCTATATCTACTACTCCTTCTGCATCATCCGGCACGATAGATGGTTGAAGGCTTTCCGGATCGAAATGCCCCATTTGCATGATCTCACGAAGTGAACGCATGATATCTTCGCGGCTATATAATGCTCCCGGCTTGATACGCAGTTCGCGACGCACTACATCTTCATATAGTCTGTCGTTACCCGAAATGGATACTTTACGGATTGTAGCTTGCGGGCCTTCGGTGATACGTATTTCCAGATCGATAGAGTCATTCGTAATATTGATTTCTACAGGATCGGCATGAGAAAAGATATACCCGTTATTTTGGTAGAAGTAATTCATTACGGCATCTTCGTCGGCCATTAGACGTTCGGTCAGTTTCTTTTGATTGTAGACATCACCTGGCTTCATGTTTAGAAGCGCTTGGAGTTGAGAGGTAGGATATTCGGTATTACCGACCCATTTAATGTCACTTAAGAAATACTGTTTACCTTCATCTATTTTTATTTCAATATCTACTTTGTCGGTTTTTTTGCTATCAGTGAATACTGTATCCCATACAATGGTAGCATCACGATATCCAAGTTCATTATACTTGGCGATAATATTTTCTTTGTCTTCTTCGTAGCTTTCAGGTACATATTTAGTAGAGCGTAGGAAATTGGTAATCCATGATTGAAAAGTGCTTTTATGCCTTGTCTTTTTCATGGCCTTTTCTAAGGTTTTATCTTTAACCTCTTCGTTTCCTTCGAAAACGATGTAATTAACTTTAGTTTTATTTTTCTTTTGAACATCAATATTCAAAAAGACATGGTTTTCCTTCGAGAGATCAGGCGTTTGAGTTATGTTTATTTCTGCCTTATTGAATCCTTTCTCATCGAAATATTTTCTGATTACATCTTTGGCTTTGTTAAGCTGATTAGGTGTTATTTGCAAACTCTTCACCATACCTATTTTTGCTTCAATGTCTTGACGCTCTCCTTTTTTCATTCCGGTATAGATGATGTCGGAAATACGTGGACGTTCTTTCAACTTGATATCGAGCCAGATTTTATTATCTTCGATTTTTGATGCAGATATTCTTACATCGGAGAATAATCCTTGTTTCCAGAAACGTCTTACGGCATTCGTTATCTCATTTCCCGGGATTTCAATTTTGTCGCCAACAACTAATCCAGAGAATCCGATAAGAACGTAATCTTCATACATCGGATTTACAAGACCGGATATTTTGATGTCAGCAATTTCGTATTTTTTGCTGGTATTGTACGAGATCACAGGTAAATTCTCAACATTTTCTTCTAGAGCTTTGTTGACATTGCGAATCTCAGTACTATCTACAACTTGTGCATATAGATTTGTTATAGATAACAAGATGATAGATAGGATAAATAAGCCTTTTTTTAACATATCAGAATTAGTCGTTACTTACTAAAATGTATTGTTTTATAATTAAATTTTTTATTGTTCATTCAGAACTTGCTCGCTGGTTTTACCAAATCGCCTTTCACGGTTCTGATAATCGACAATAGACTGATATAGGGAGTCTTCGTTGAAGTCTGGCCAAAGCTGGTCTGTGAAATATAGTTCCGAATAAGCTATTTGCCATAATAGGAAATTACTTATCCGTTTTTCGCCTCCAGTTCGAATCAGTATATCCGGGTCAGGTATGTCTTTCGTAGTCAGGTATTCGTCAATTAACTCCTCTTTTATATCCTCTTCTTTTATCTTGCCGGCTTTTATATCTGATACAATGTTTTTCATAGCTCTTGTTATTTCCCACTTCGAGGAATAGCTTAATGCTAATACGGCAGTCAGTTTTGTACAATGAGAGGTGTCTTCCATACATTGCTCTAAAGCTTTTCTTGTATCTTCAGGCAAACGATCGAGGTCACCAATAGTCTTTATTCTGACATCATTCTTTATTAGATCGGGAGTCTCTCTTACGACAGCTTGTATCATAAGCGACATCAGCGCCTTTACTTCTTCCTCTGGTCGATGCCAGTTTTCAGTTGAAAAGGTATAAAGGGTCAGATAGGGCACACCTATCTTAGTGGCTGCCTCTATTATCCGTCTAACAGCCGATACGCCTTCTTTATGACCCATTACTCGGTCTAGACTTTGCTGTTTAGCCCAGCGTCCATTGCCATCCATTATAATGGCGATGTGTTGTGGAAGTTTATTTTTATTTATTAGATCTAAAACGGACATTCGCCTTAATTTTAGGTTTTATTAATCAATATTGAGACATGGACATACTCTTGCTCCAAAATTCCAAGTTACACTTATCATAGTAAGAGAGTACCAGTCTTTATTTTTAAATACATTACTTTTAATTCCATATGGATCATCAAGATTGAACTTGTCGCTATCTTTATCTGTTACATCAAAAGAGTCACTGAATAGTTTTCGGAATGAAAACTCAAATCCAATATTCAACCGTTCTTTCCATTTATATTTTACGCCAACACCCACTGGTATATTTGCATCAAAAAAAGTTTTTTCCCCCGATCCGTATGTAAATCCTATTCCGGTAAATACGTAGGGACTTATTCGTTTTGTTCCCAGATATTCGAACTTATCACTATAATTAAAGAAATTAAATTCGATCTGGCTTCCCAGCTCATAAAACATTCGGCTAAAACTAGCTTGCTGCCCAAAAGGAAATGCATTTCCAGAATCTCTTGTGTCACCTGAAACGCGTCCTATAACAAAATTATTCTTGATAGACCAGCGTAAGTCTTTATTGTATCTGAATACAATGCCGGCTGCCAATCCCGGATTCTGAAACAGTCTTGTCTTGTTGGCGTCACCCATATAGAATGAGGTACCAGCCATTCCCCCAATCTCATATTTATAATCATCTTGCGCCTTTAGAGCTGTGAATGAGAATAGAGAATAGATGACAAATAAAAGTATGCTTATTTTTATTTCTTTTTTCATCTATGATCTATTGTGCAATATCTTCTTTAACGCAGAAAATGAGACTAAAAGTATATAGTAAGTAAACTTTAATTACACTTTCGGATTAAGTCTGTTCAATCTTCCTTTGTATACCTTTATAGGACCATTTGCTACTCCACCGAATATCCAAATGTTATTTTCACTGTCAACAATAACCGACTGTCCGGATGTCTTAGGCATGCCAGGGTCTAAAGCTTGTTTAGCCGGGGCTTTAACCCATTTAACTCCTGCACTGGATGATATGTAAAACTGATTTCCGGTCAGTGCATAAAGCTTATTATCATAAATGAAACTCGCAATCCCGGAAGTTGCTTCAAATATATTATTTTGTTGAGTATATTCGACTTCTAATCCATCATCTCCATTTTTAATTTGCCATGATAAATTTGTCTTGTTATTGCTGAAGTTATTTCCTCCGGTAATAATTAGCATTTTGTCATTTCCATAATTTGTTGCTGAACTGAATCCATTTGATGGAAAACTTGACTTGACTTTGTTGGAAGGGGCACCGACTATGTTCGTTACAGTTTCAAATGACTTCATATCTGTAGTTGTCGCATAGTAATAATCAGCTCCGCTTTTTACAACTACTAAGAGTGTATTTGTAGCATCAGGGAGTATTCCTAGTACACTGTGTACATTAGTGCCACTGAGCGCATTCCATTTAGAGCCATTTGTTGATGAGAAAGTCTGTCCGGCATTATTTATTGCATAAAACTGATCGTTAAATAAAGTCAGGCTTTCAAGATTGATTCCCGAAGGAGGTGTTGCAAGCGTTTTTGACGACCATGTTTCTGTCGTTTTATCAAATGTGTTCAGTGATAAATTTGAACCTGAAACCGAGTAGCAATAAAAGATGTTCCCTTTCAGAAGTGTCTTTTGATTATTCGTATTGATAGCCAAAGAAGGTAAAGTAGTCTTCCATGGAATAGTGTCAGGATCAATTTGATGTATTCTCAGTTCAATCTTGTAATCTCTAGGTGTTCCGTTTTCAGCAAAAATCCTGTATCCGGCGAGTATCGAATAGTCAATGGAATCAGTAGAATTCCAAGTGGCAGTCGAGTCCCCTTTAAAAAGTAAAGTGGTTCCGGCAGGTGTTGAAAAAGGAGAGAGCTTAAGGGTTGTAGCGAACTTCTTAAGCGTTGTTTGGAATGGAAGAGAATCCGGATTATATATTCTCTGTCCTGCTTGGTCTATAACAAATTTAGTTTCTGCTAATACGGCATAATTAATAGTATCGGCAGATGAACGCGCAATACAACTAAGTGATAGTCCGTATATTTGTCCATCCGAAGATGCCGTTCCATATGACGTAGAATTTCCATCTTCTCCACAAGAGTAGAAATATATGGAAAGAACCAGAGCAAGAAGTAAATGTAAACTTTTCTTTAAATTCATTTGTTTAAACAGGTTTGTTTAATATCAATTTGCAAAAATAGAAAGAATTTCGGCTTATGCCTCAACAAATCTAATATTTATGCAATTTTATAACTAAGTAAGACTCAAATGTAATTGCTTGGATGATCCCCAATTCCATTCCTCAATCACTTTACCTTGGATGCTTGGAGCTTTTGTTCCTTTTCCAAAATTAATAGGCGATGTTTCGATGTATGCTTCATCCCACAATTGCTGGTCGATAAGGCTTTGCAGTAGTTGGTTGCCGCCTTCTACTAACACCGAATTTATATGGTGATCTCTAAGTGTTTTAAATATTTGGGCAAACAGTGTTTCATCGAAAACTATTTCTTTATAGAGTATGTTGTTTGCCGACTTAATGGTAGGCTTTTTCTCTACAAATACAATTGTTTCCACCTTCCCGTCAAAAATCTGATAGTCAAGTGGAATGCGAGCCTGTCTGTCTAGTATTATCCGAACTGGATTTTTTCCATGCCAATAGCGAGTTGTCAATGATGGATTATCATTCACCGCTGTATTTGTTCCAATCATTATAGCCGAAACTTCTGCTCTTTTTTTATGCACAAGCATTCGTGTGAAATCATTGGAGATTGGAGTTGGTTCAGGTTTCTCGCCCTTTATACGCTCTTTGTCAATAAATCCATCATGGGTCTGTGCCCATTTGAGATAGATGTAAGGGCGTCTTTTAGTTTGAGCGGTAAAGAACTCTTTATTAAGTAAGAGTGCTTCTTTTTCCAATACCCCTGTGATAACATTAATGCCGGCGTCTTGCAACATTTTAATCCCCTTTCCTGCAACGGCATGGTAAGGGTCAAGGCACGCAACAACTGCATTAGGTATCTTGCTATCAATAATTAGTTGAGAGCAGGGAGGGGTCTTTCCATGATGCGAACATGGTTCGAGAGAGACATATATTGTCGACTCTTTGAGTAAAGACTTATCTCTGACACTATTAATAGCATTCACCTCAGCATGTGCTTTGCCATACTGACGATGGTATCCTTCTCCGATAATTTTATTGCCATGAACTATAACTGCACCAACCATTGGATTGGGGCTTACAAGACCCTTTCCGTTAGTTGCTAATTGTAAGCAGCGGTGCATATATTTTTCGTCGACAATCATATTTCTTTGAGTTACTAATTGGAGAAACGCAAATTTCAGATGGATATTTTATTCAAACTCTTTTTTATGAAAAATTAGCGTGCTGCTATTACTTCTATTTCTACGAGTGCACCTTTTGGCAGATCTTTTACCGCAAATGCCGAACGGGCAGGGAATGTGCCCTCAAACTGGCTTGCATACACATCATTCATCTCTCCGAAGTCCATAATGCTAGCTAGTAAAACAGTTGTTTTTACAACATTATCCATGGTTAATCCGGCTTCGGCAAGAATTGCTTTTATATTTTTAAAAGATTGAGCTGTTTGTTCTTTGATTCCTCCCGAAACGAATTCACCTGTTGCAGGATCAATAGGTATTTGTCCCGAAACGAAAAGCATTCCGTTTACTTCTATTGCTTGGCTATAAGGACCTATCGCCGCAGGGGCATTGGTTGTCGCTATTATTTTTTTCATATATGTGTTTATTGATTGTTTTTCTTTTGATATTTACTATTGTCTTAAAATCCTTTTCGTTGGCGAATAGCCTCATATATCAATACCCCTGCGGCTACCGATACATTTAATGAACTAATTGTTCCAAATTGAGGTATTTTTACCAGATTGTCTACTATTCGAAGGTTTTCGTTCGACACACCGGTATCTTCAGCTCCCATCACAATAGCAATAGGGCCTTTATAGTCAGCATTCGTGTAATTGTCAGCGGCACGCTCGGTAGCGGCAATAACTTTCACCCCACTATTTTTTAGAAACTGTATAACTTCTGTCAAACTGTTTTCTTTACATACAGGAATCTTAAGCAATGCTCCGGCAGATGTTTTGATTGCATCCGCATTTACCGTTACACTCCCACGCGAAGGGATAACGATTGCATCAACTCCTGCCACCTCGCATGTACGGGCAATAGCACCGAAGTTACGAACATCGGTAATACCATCGAGTAGCATGATAAAAGGATCTTTTCCGTTTTCGTACAAAAATGGTATAATATCTTCTATTCTTTCGTAAGTAATAGCTGAAAGAAAAGCAATTACACCTTGGTGATTTTTGCGGGTAAACCGGTCTAAGCGTTCAGCAGGAACACGTTGTATAGATATATCTTTATCTTTTAGTGCAGCTAAAAGTTCTCTCGAAAGATCACCTTGCAGCTCACGGCGCATAATGATTTTGTCTATTTCTTTCCCTGCCTCTATGGCTTCTATTACGGCACGGATGCCAAAAATCATTTCTTTCTCTTTCATTCTATTATAGATTCTTTTTTTATTTCTTTTTCGAAACGCTTCTGCAAAGCTAACTTACTTTTTTTATATCCGTAGCAAAAATAGATAGTTAAACCTATTGCCAGCCATAATATAAACATTAGCCAGTTAGACCATCCCAACTCGGTCATCAAATATAAATTGGTGAGAATACCCAATATGGGTAATAATGAGAATTTATATTTAAAAGCGGCAACCGATAGACCTAACCATACCAGCCAAAAGACAGATAGCAGGGGTTTGTTTATCATAATTGCACGATAGTCAGTCAAACTAAGGAACAAATATACGGCAACTGCGAATGATATGAAAATGATATACTTCCCATTTACATAAGGAACTTTAAATTTAGCATTTTTACTTAATCCTTTGTGGTCGAGAAACAGTACTCCCGAACAAACAAGGATAAATGCAAAAAACGTACCCACACTTGTCAGGTCGACAACGAACTGCATATCGAGGAACAGAGATGGAATACAAACGAGTATTCCTGCAATAAATGTAGCGAATGTAGGGGTTTTAAATTTTGGATGTATTTTGCTAAATCTAGGCCAAAGCAGTCCATCTCGGCTCATAGTCATCCATATACGCGGTTGCCCTATCTGAAAAACAAGTATTGCACTTGTTATGGCTATTATAGCAGTGGCAGAGATAACACCGGCTATAAAATTCATATCTACCTTTTGGAAGACATAAGCCAATGGATCATCTACACCCAGTTCTTTGAAGTTGACCATCCCCGTAAGTACAAGTGCTATGGCAACATAAAGTATGGTACAAATACCTAAGCAATATAGCATGGCACGAGGCATATCTCGGCGTGGATTTTTACATTCTTCGGCTGTGGTCGAAATGGAATCGAAACCGATAAATGCAAAGAAAACTGCGGCGACGCCACCTAGCACTCCCTGTATGCCATTGGGCGCAAATGGACTCCAATTCTCGGGCTTTACAAAAAATGCTCCTGCAATAATGACTAAGAGTATGATCCCTATTTTAAGGAAAACCAGAAGATTAGCGACTGTTTTCGATTCTTTAATTCCAATGTAAACCAGAGCAGTAAGTATTATAACAATTAATCCGGCTGGCAGATTAACTAATAGCTTTATTCCGAATAATTCCGGTGCATTCTGATAAACTTGTGCAGCTTTAATTACGTTAGATGGGAGGTCTGTTGCGCCCTCCATCACTGTCTTGTATGCATTGTATGCGGTGGTGTGCCCTATGGCAAGCCAGTCGGGCCAGTGAATGCCAAATCCTTCGAGCATAGTAGTGAAATATTCCGACCACGAAATAGCAATAACCATATTCGATACGGCATATTCTAAAATAAGTGCCCAACCAATCACCCAAGCGAATACTTCACCGAGCGATACGTAAGTATATGTATATGCACTTCCGCTGACAGAGATCATAGAGGCAAATTGTGCGTAACACAATGCCGTGAAAATACATGCAATAGCAACAAATACGAATAGTAATGAAACGGCTGGCCCTCCATGAAATGAAGCTCTCCCGATTGTGCTGAAAATCCCGGCTCCTATTATGGCTGCAATACCGAATAGAGTGAGGTCTTTGACTCCTAAAATGCGTTTCATTCCTGAGCCTAATGAATCGCTTTCGGTAGTAATATCGTTAATGTTCTTTTTTCTAAGTAGTGAGTTTAATCCCATTTATAGTTACAATTCAATTGAATAAATGTCATATACGGTACCCCTTGCTCCGAAACCTTCTTTTTGGTAAATCAGGTTTTCGTTAAGATAAGCACCATTATTTTCGGTGGAGATGCCATAGTCAAAATATGTTTTGTGCGGATATGCTACATTTATAATGTAGTCGATAAGTAAATCTATTGCCCCGCAGTCTTTTCCTTCTTCTGTACCTGCTGTATATTGTACATGGATGAGGTTTTTCATCTCGAAAATTACGCACCCCGCTATTATCTCATTTTTTGTATTCAATGCAGAGAAAAGATGTATTTCTTGAGGGAAGTTTGATTGTAAATAGCTTATTTCTTCTAAGGTATGCACGGGTTTTGTACAGTATTTTCCTTTTAAGTTATCACCCAATATCTTCCAAAAACTTCTCAAGTCGTTAGATAATCCAATTCTCAAGTTGTTTTTCTCGGCCTTCTTGAGACCTCGTTTACGAGAGTCGGAGTATTCGATCCTGTTAGATAAGAGGATTGTAGAAGATATATTTCGCTCTATCAAAACAGCATTGTTTCTGAATAGGGCATATAAATCTTCTTCGGCAGGAGACAGATGGTAGATATGGGGGATCGTTTTATATATAATCTTCTTTATCCCTTGCTGCCTAAGGGTTATGGTGATATGTTCAAAGACGGAAAGAGTATCTACTGTCGTTATTTTATCGCCCATTATCAGACCACCATAGGTAAGACCTTGATGCGTATAGAATATTTGTTCCTTTAGATGCCCTGCCATGACTGCAATCAGATTATTGTCAATATAGAACATGAATGAATGATCGTTGAACCGATCGGAATGATATTCCATGAAATCGCGGCAAAAGAGAAATGTCCCGTTTTTGGAGTTACGAATAAAATTATCCCACTCTGTTTTATATTCCGGCTTGTATAATTTAATCTCCATCTGTGCGGTATTTCTTAAATTCAGAATATGTATGGATATAATCTTTTTTATCGTATTTCTCAGATGCCAGAGCTATGCATATTGCTCCTGAAGAATATTCTTTTTCGGTAGCCCACACCCCCGGTGGTATATGTAGCCCATACATCGGGTGATTGAGTGTTACCACCTTTTTGTTCGTTCCGTCATCCAGTTCCACATTGAAACTACCGCTCGCTGCTATCAGTATCTCATGGCAATGCTTGTGTGCGTGCATTCCCCTTTTTTCGCCACTAGGTATATCGTAAATATAAAATACTCTTTCTATATCGAAAGGTATGCTATCGGAGCTATGGACAGGGGTTATATTGCCGGCTCTATTTTTTATAACGGGAAATTCTATGAGAGAGCAGTCAAAAACAGTATTATATTGCGATCTTATATCTATGTCACCCTTAATTTTGTCGATAGTGAAGCAATCGGTTTTATCAGAAATTGCCATCTTTTTGAATTCCCGATAATTCCTTATATAATCATCTTCATCATAGGGGTCGGATGCTATAACTAAACAAAGCGAATTGGTTGAAAAGTTTTCGAGACTTCTCCACATCATATTCGGGACATAGAGCCCCATATAAGATCGGTTGAGCGTGTGAGTGCGTTTCTTCTTGCCATCATCCAGCACAACATCGAAACTGCCGGCCAGAGCGATAATAAGCTCCTGTTGCTTTTTGAACGCGTGACTACCACGGCGTTGTCCGCCGGGAACATCATATATCCAGTATGCTCGTGCTATATTGAACGGAACATGTTCTCGGGCTTCCACGAAGGAGAGATTCCCTCGGCGATCGATAATCTTAGGTAATTCGATGATCTGTTCACGTTTCATATCTCCCTGTTTTATCTTCTCAACCAAGGTTCAGGGTTCAGTTTAGTCGTACCCTGCCAAAGTTGGAAGTGAAGTTGAGATGTACCTGTGTCCGGATCGGTATATACCAGACCCAGAGATTGACCTGTTTTTACTTTGTCGCCTTGTTTTACAGATACATTCTGAATGTTTCCGTAGAATGTATAATAGTTTCCATGACGAATAATAATACAGTTGTTGTATCCCGGGAAAGCAACCACACGAGAAACTTCGCCATCGAACACTGCTCTGGCTTGAGCTCCCGATTGAGATTGTACGTCTATACCGTTGCTCGAAGTCGTTACCTGCCATTGGCTGTGCTGATGTGTTCCAAATCGGTTGACGATAGAGTAATTTCCTGTTATAGGGAATGGTAATTTACCTTTATTGCCTGAGAACGTATTGGATAAAGTTACGTTTTCGGCGCTGACAGCCGGTGCAGTCGAAGTTGTAGACTTCGGTTTGCTTGTCGGGGTTTTGGTACTTCCTGCATTTTTTGCTCTTTCGCGTTCTTCGGCTTTTGCCTTTTCTTCAGCTATGCGTCTGGCTTGACGTTCCTGACGTGCAACCTCTTCGGCTATGAGTTTAGCTATCTGTTTGTCTAATGCCGCAGCTTGTTGTTTCTTTTGGGTTAATATTTTTTGCAATTCACCCTGCTTTTTCTTTGCCTCTCCAACTTCTTCCTGATAATTGGTTTCCTCTTTCTTTAGATTAGCTTGTTCAGTTTCTCGCTGACCAAGAAGCGCTAATTTTTCCGATTTGGTTTTTGCCAGAGCCTCTTTTCTCTCTTTCAATTGATCGCTCTTTTCTTTAATATCGTCAGCTTGTTTACTTCTCCATTCGGAGTAGTCTTTCAGATAGCGGAAACGACGATAAGATTCGGTCAGAGATTTGCCCGAAAGTACAAAAAGCATTTTGTTTTCGTTTTGGCGATTGAGCAGCATACCATCAATGGCTTTGGCATAGCTCTTTTGTTTGTCCTTCAGCTCCGATTCCAGTATGGTTATTTCACGCTCTATTTGCTTTTGTTCATCGCTGATGCCGCCTATTTCTTGATTTAGCAGCCCAACAACTTGTTGTCGGGAAATAATTTGATTCGAAATCAGTTTAATACGGCTTAGTAAGGTCGTCGTGCTCTTCTTTGTGTCGCGCAGCAGTTTATCGGTATTCGATATGTCGCGCAAAGCTTGTTTCCTTTGCTCTTCCAATTCTTTAATTTTGGAATTTTGAGCGAAAGATGATATGCTGATTAGCAGGGCGAATAAAAGAAGAAATTTGCGCATTACTATTTTATGTATGAAGACATGAAGTCTATAAAACTAACTTTAGTATATTTTGACGGAATCGAATTGTCTATATTTAATTCTTTGTCTATGTCCAGTTTTGTATAGTTGATTCCTACATCGACTCTGTTTTTCGCAACATCTACCTTTGCTACCATCGAAGTCGGGTATATATTCTTTCCATCTGTTACAAAGTCGCTGTAAGACCATTGTAATGTGAATTTTTTAGCTTCATTGTAAACCAAGGTCGAAGCAATTCTATTCGATGCGTCTATTGCGAAATTGTAGAGTAAGTCGTTTTTATCTTTTGTTTGTAACAGATGAACATCCGATGTCGTTGATAGATTGAATTTTTTGTAGTCACCTTTCGAGACTTCTTTTTTTCCCGGAACAAAAAGTTGATTGGTAAACAGTGCCTGCAAGTTCGAATAATTGAAATCGAGATTCTTAATCATTTCAGAATTTGCGAAACTTTCTGCAACATATTGTTTTTTAAGACGATCAATGATCAGGATGCTATCGGGTGTAAAACTTACGCGTATGGCTTCCATTCCAAACATAGGACGCACGGATGCCTGAATAATACTGTCCTTAACAATCTTGAAAACGGTAGTCATTTTCTTCCCCGAATTTCCTTTTTTCAGTTCGAGACTACCTTTCGTTGTTATCGTTTTGTATTTTAGTTCCGACACCAAAACATCGTTGATGACCTCGTTGTGAGATTTAGTTTCTAATTTCCCACCTGTGTTTACAGATGTTTGCTTCGATTTACAACCTGTAACGAAAATTAGTGCAGTTACTGTGATAACCAATGCTGCCGTTTGTTTTAACTTAGTTAATTTCATTATTCTGAAATAAAAGTTTTTGTTTCTATTTTCTTATCCAAAGTTTTGGATTTGCTATCACCTTTTTCTTTGGCTTTTATCCAATATTCCAGTGCTTTTTCGGGTTCATCCGTTTTGTAAAGCACATCGCCATAATGCTCCAGTACCTCTGCGCTTATTGGTTCTTTGCCATCTTCGCTATATTGTAATGCTTTTTCGATATATATTTTAGCCAGAGCGTAGGCTCCTTGCTCGAATAATATCCAGCCATACGTGTCGAGATAAGTAGGGTTTGTAGGCTCGGCTTTGATGGTGAGGCTACTCATTTTCTCGGCTTTATCCAGATCTTTTTTCGTTAATGAAAGATAGTAGCTGTAATTGTTTAATATACCAACATTAGACGGATTATATTGCAGTGCTTTTTCGTATGTTGCAAAAGCACTATCCTGTTTTCCTAAATTGTAGAAAAGATCACCCATTTGCCCGTAAAAGTCAGACAAGAGTCCGACATTTTCAGGATCAACATATACAACTCCTTTTTGTAAAGCTGACAGCGCACCTTCGTATTCTTCTTTCATATATTTGGAGACTCCCAAATAGAAATAAAACTGAGGTTGATCAGGTATATATGATATCGCTTGTTCGCATACTTTTATAGCCAGATCGATACTGTCGGGAAAGGTTGTACTTAACATTTGCTCCCATCCCGTAGGATTTGTCGGCTCAGATTCAGCAAATACCTGATATTGAAAACGGGCATCATTTTTTCTGTCCTGTATCATTAACAAGTTGCCATACATCAGATTCAGTTTGGGCTCTTGCGGATGTTGAGTCATTAGAGTATCGAAAAGAGCATTGGCAACGTTTGTGTCTTTTTTGTTCTGTTGAAGTGTCCCTACATATTGGGCTAATATTCCCAATTTTGTATCTATATCCATTTTGGGGCTTACAAGGGCTGTTTGTAATTCGCTTTCGGCAGCAGCTTTGTTGTCCGTTTGCTCGTAATATGTTGCCATCGACGAAATCAGATATGGATCTTCGGGATCTATCGCTTTAGCTTTGCTATATATCATAAAAGCTTCATGCGGTTTTCCTGATTGTAGATATAAGTCGCCTAGTAGTATTTGGTATCTGATTTCGGTGGGATATTTGTCTATATATTTCTGGATTTCAGAAAATGCTTTTTTCTCTTGCTTAAGCATCGAATATAACTGAAATTTCTGAATACTTATTTTTTCATTTAATCCGATAACCTGTTCAAGCTTGTCCAATGCTTCTATAGCTTTGGGTAGATCACCATCCAGGCGATAGGCTTCCGACAGATATATGTATAGCTCGTTGTTGTCAGAGTTTTTCAATATCAGTGCTTCGTATTTTTCGATAGCATCACTGTATTGCTTAAATTCGAAACAGAGATTTGCATAAGCCATATTATAGTAAAAATTATCACTGTCGTAAGTGATAGCTTTACGATAAAAATCCATGGCCTTGTTTTTTTTGTCCAGCGAATTGTAATAATCGCCCAGTTCGTACAATACGTTAGCATTTGTAGAATCTATTTCGATACAATATTTCAGATAGTCGAATGTAGCAGCATATTTATTTAATGCTTTGGCATTCATAGCCTCATAGAAATAGTAGTCGAATTTACGCTGGTCGTCCAGCGATAGCTTTGTTTGCAGAGTTGTGTTTGCTTTGCTTTCTTGTGCAAAGATGTTCGAACATCCAATAATGAATGCAAAAAAGCAAAGAATGTATGTTTTTATATGCATATTTTGTATACGCTTTGTTATTGTTTACCTGTATGTCCAAAACCACCGGCTCCACGCTCGGTTTCGTTTATCGATTCTACTTTTTCCCATTCTACTTGCGAATGAGCAGCTATAACCATCTGGCAAATTCGTTCGCCGTCGTTTATAACAAAGTCATCGTTAGATAAGTTGACTAGTATAACACGAATTTCTCCTCTGTAGTCGGCATCGATCGTACCCGGACTATTCAGAACGGTCAATCCATGTTTGAAAGCCAATCCGCTTCGGGGTCGTATCTGAGCTTCATAGCCTTGGGGCAGTTCTAAATATAAACCGGTAGGGACAAGGGTTCTCTCCAGCGGCTTTAGTACTATTGGATTTTCTATGTTTGCTCTCAGATCTACTCCTGCAGAGTATGGGGTCGCATATTCGGGAAGTGGATGATGCGATTTATTTATAATTTTTACTTTCATCGTTTATTATATTTTCTAGTTTGCGAAAATAGCTAAATCTTTGCAATTTACGCCGAAAATTGATAAAAATTAAGATTTAAAAATCGATCTAAAAATGAACCTCTCGAAAATGTTTTTGTATTTTTTTTCTTCAATTATTTTGCAGATTGAAAAAAAGATATACCTTTGCACTGCGTTTGAGAGAAAATGCAACCCTTTAAAAGGGCGATTAGCTCAGTTGGTTCAGAGCATCTGGTTTACACCCAGAGGGTCGGCGGTTCGAACCCGTCATCGCCCACTTATAAGTACAACTTATACTAAAACAATTAGAAAGTCTTCTTGATCTTGTGATCTGGGAGACTTTTTCTTTTACTTAAAGAATACTTGCCGAAAGCCTTCTCTCGTTTTTGTCGAATATGATCAACTTCCGCCTTTAACTTTTCTCCGAAAGAAAAATTTATGATAACTTAGCCCAATAGATAAATTACAACTTATGAATTTAGATAAAATATCAGACGAGCGTCTTTTTCAAAATAATACAAAAGAAGATGTAAAGCGTTGGTGCCAAAGGCTTCAATATTTTCATTATATGCGAGCTCGCAGCGGACATAATTGCGAGGGCGATTCTTTTGCCGTGTATATAAAATATGACGGACGAGAGGATTTGATAGGTAAACTATCTAAGCTAGGAGTAGTTTTATCTAAGCTTGAAGAGGGTTTTATTGCTTTCGATCCGTTGGAATCATATTCATTTGATGATTTGGATAAATTGAAAATTACAATTTCGCAATTCAATGATTTGGAACAACCTCAATATGTAGACATTTTCGGATATAAAGTTCATATATGGGTATTAGCGCATCTTTTCGAAATAACTGTATCCGGTACAAAAGATGGTCAGACTTATAAAGTTTCGGATGAAGATTTTAAAGTATGCCTTGCTCTGGAAGAGCAGTTTGACAAGTTAGGTTGGAAATCATTAGTCGATGAAGATATAAAGAGTCACGCTCACTGCATTTCTAAAGAGAAATATCCCGAATTATTTTAGATATTCCATTTTTCTGTTTTTGTTGATATCTTCTCAAGATAACTTAAAAATATAGTAAATAACCTGAACTCAATCTGAAAGAATTCAGGTTATGGTTGTCTATATTCTCACAAGGAATATCCTACTTTAGTATAACCGTAACTCCTTTTGCTCCATGCGCCCCTACCACAAGAGATTGCTCTATATCGGCGGTTTTTGACGGTCCCGAAATGAATACACCGAAGCCATAATCGTTGAAGGTGAGTTTATCATAAGCCTCATGCATGTTGTTCACTATATTCTTCTTGTCGAGTACTATAACAAGGTACTCGGCTATAAAATAAACGACTTTCTCCTTTACATTTTGCGGTATCCATACACAGCCATTTTCTGCGACACCCACTTCGCCTTGAATGATTGCCAGATCCGTTCCATTCAATTGGTGAGGGTCTGGAACATTATCGGGATTGTCTGTCGCAATGGAAATGTCGTTAAGATTAGAAGCTATAACTTTTGCCTCGGGATATAGATTGCCGATAATCTTGTTTATATCTTCGCCTTCGTTGAGTAAAATAGCGTCGCCACCCACAGCCTTACTGATGTCTATGAACTGTGCTATCTTATCTGCGTACCGGATTCCCTGAATATCGATGTCGGGCATATCGTATCTGTCGGTGATATGTCGTTTTACGTTTCCTAATATATCGTTTTTGCTGCTCATTGTCTTATTTCTTTTTGTTCTGTACTTTTCCTTTCTTCCACATTTGAGTAAAAGATTCACTTGCAAAATGTGGTAATTCACGTCCTTTTCCCCAATCATTCAATCCATTATAAAGCATGAAGCGAGGCAGGTGATTTATAATGGGAGCAAATTTAAGTCCGTTATTGTATAGGCTCGGGTGACCGAAAAGGAACTTCATACCTGAAGACATTACTTTTTTCATTTTGTCGGCTTTACCGAATGAATCGAGGTTCTGCCGCCATCTGTAAATTTGATCTGCCAGATCGATTTGTACAGGACAAACATTGTTGCACGAATAGCAAAGCGAGCAAGCCGAAACATTATCAAAGTATTCTTCTGGTGCTTTTAGCATACCCAGATTAATGCCGATAGGTCCCGGAATGAAGTATGTGTAAGAATATCCTCCACTGCGACGATACACAGGGCAGGTATTCATACATGCACCACAACGGATACACTTCAGTGTCTGGATATGTTCTTTATTGCTTAATATTTCGCTACGTCCGTTGTCTACTAATATAATATGCATTTTACATCCTTTGCGTGGCTTTCTGAAGTGTGAGGTGTAGGTGGTTACAGGCTGCCCGGTAGCCGAACGTGCCAATAAGCGGGTATATACACTCAATGCTTTATGGCTAGGTATTACTTTTTCTAATCCCATAGATACGATATGTACTTTGGGCAGCGATGTTCCCATATCTGCATTTCCCTCATTGGTGCATACAACTATATCTCCTGTTTCGGCAACACCGAAGTTTGCCCCTGTCATACCTACATCTGCAGTGAGAAATTCATTTCGTAAATGTTGACGGGCAGCACGGGTAAGATATGTAGGGTCGCTGTTATCCTTTTCGGTATGTAATTTTTCTTCGAAAAGTTTACCGACTTCTTGTCTTTTGAGATGGATGGCGGGCATTACGATGTGGCTCGGCGGTTCGTCCATCAATTGTAGAATCCGTTCTCCGAGATCACTCTCTACAACATCGATACCTTTTTCTATCAGGTAAGGATTTAGGTGGCATTCCTCGGTCAACATCGATTTGCTCTTTACCAGCTTTTTCGCTTTATGATCCGATAGTATTTTATAGACAATCTCATTATGTTCATTTGCATCCTTAGCCCAATGTATAATAACGCCGTTTGCTTCTGCGTTTTTAGTGAACTTTTCCAAGTATTGATCGAGATGGGTAATTGTGTGCATTTTTATTTTGCTGGCCAATTCTCTTAGCTCTTCCCATTCGGGGATAGCCATAGCCATACGATCTCTTTTTTCGCGAACCATCCAGAGAGTTTCGTTATGCCATGTCTCCTGTCCTTTGTTTGCAATGAAGCGATTAGCAGCTTCTGTATGTTTTGTACTCATAATCCGGCAGCTAAAATTTGAATAACATGAATAAATTTAACAGGGAGTTTTTCCCTGCTTACAACACCTTGCATGTGCATCAGACACGAGCTGTCAGCTCCTGTTATATATTCCGCACCGGTAGCAATATGGTTCTTTACTTTGTCTTGTCCCATGCATACCGAAACAGAAGGTTCTTCGATCGAAAACATACCGCCAAAACCACAACACTCGTCTACCTTCTGCGGCTCAAGTATTTCAATTCCCTCCACAAGAGAAAGCAAATCTTTTATTTTAGAGTAGCGGGGGATATTTAGTTCGCTGGCAGAAGATAAGTGTAATTCGCGTACACCATGACAACTATTGTGTACACTCACTTTATGAGGAAACTTACTTGGTAATTTATCTATTTTCAATATGTCGTGAATAAATTCGCACAAGTCGTATATTTTTCCGCTGGTTTGACAAAGATGTTGTTCTTTTTCTAATAAGCGGGGATAATTTTCTTTTACAAAAGCGGTGCAACTAGCCGACGGTGCTACAATGTATTCGTATTTGTCAAAAAGCTTCTCGAATTCTTTAGCCAAAGGAATTGCCTTGTCCTCAAATCCTGCGTTTGCCATCGGTTGCCCGCAGCAGGTCTGGTCGATAGGGTAGTCTACATCTACACCGAGATAATCGAGCAGCTTGTAGGATGCAACTCCCACCTCGGGGTATATAGCATTCACATAGCAAGGAATAAATAATCCTACTTTCATGTCAATATTTTTTAGTTGATAGTTTTTTTACAAAATCAGAAAATGAGCGATCCCATAATTCTGGGTACGAAATAGACCATAAGTCCTGTAATAATTATATATCCGAGAGCATATGGAAATGCTTTTTTCATAATTTCGCCTTCCTTTCCTTGTTCTCCGATAGCTGAAGTTGCTACGGCAATACTTTGAGGAGATATGATCTTACCACCTGTTGCTCCGGCAGTATTGGCTGCCGCTAACCAACTGTTATCTACTCCGATATTGTGAGCCACATTAGCTTGCAATTTTCCAAACAATATATTAGACGATGTATCACTTCCTGTAAGGAATGTGCCTAAACATCCTATTGTAGGAGCAAATAATGGATAGAATGAACCTGTTAGTAAAGCCAAAGTAATACCTAAGACATAGATCATTCCGCAAAAATCCATTATTGAAGATAAAGCAATAAGAGAGCAAACTGTGATGAACGTTTTTCTTTGCTGTTTAACAACCTTCCATAATAATTTGAAAAGCTCTTTTATTTTGGCTCCCTGAATTAGTCCTCCAAGCATAGAACCTAAGAATAGTAATACTCCGGTATCAATCAGCCATGATATTTTCACAGATCTTGTAACGTTAAGCTGACTTACAGAATCGAAAATGCTGAAATTGAACGAAGATGTCAGGAGGGGAGCCAAAATGTCCCTTATTGATAATAACGGACTGCTTAGTATTACTAGAATAAGTATAATACCGTATACACTCCATGCCTTTAAAATTTCAGCGCTAGTTCTTTTCTGCGATTTCTCAGCCAGTACCTTGTCTTCTTTTTTTGCTGTTATCTTAGCAAATATTATTATGGTTATGATAGACGCTATACTGCCAATGATAGCAGGTGTTTCGGCTCCCATGTAAATAGCTGCTATATATTGTGTAATCAAAGATACCCCACCAACAAGTATACTGATTAGTATATTTTTAGGTAGGGCCTTTATTCTTGGATCTGTCATAAATACCAATACGAAAGGTATTATTAGCATCAAAGGCGACAATTGCAATACCAAATTGGAACTTAATGTCTGAATATCGGTAATTCCGGCTTGTTCGGCTAAAACTTTTACCGGCATTCCTACAGCCCCGAACCCTGTAGCAACACTGTTTGCTATAAGGCTCGCTACGGCTGAGAATACAGGCTTAAAGCCTAGGCCTATCAATATCGCAGCAGGAATAGCCACTGCGGTACCAAAGCCTGCCATACCTTCTAGTAATCCTCCGAATCCCCACGTGAGTAGCAGAACCTGAAGACATTTATCTGAGGAAATGGAGGTGAATTGTTCTTTTATGATCTCCATTTTGCCTGTCAGTACAAGTACATTATAGCTGAAGATAGCCATAATAATGATTATTAGGATAGGAAAAAAGGCTTTAAGTATTCCATAAATTATGGATAGAGCTGTATCGCCTATTGGAATTTAAAGACTAGCACTGCTATCGCCAGTGTGGCAACCAATGTCAATAAAGCACTTTTGTGACCTGCCATTTTCAAGAATCCCAAAAATACAATTAATAGAATAACCGGTATAACAGCACATAGTGCCAATATCCAGAATGTATCCGAATCGGAAGATAGGGATACAGATAAGAGAATATTCAATATACCGTTATTCATAATTATCAGCCTTTTGTTTCTAAATAAACAACATGTGTTTGAAGATATTCTTCAAGACCATGTTTGCCATCAGCACCACCGATACCCGATTTGCGCCATCCTGCATGGAATCCTTGCATGGCTTCAAAATTTTCCCGGTTAATATAAGTTTCGCCGAATTTAAGTGATCTTACCAACTTAAAAGCAGTGTCCAGATTTTGAGTGTAAACAGATGATGTCAGTCCATATTCACAGTCGTTAGCCCAGTCAATAGCATCGTTTATATCGGAGAACTCAACAACCGGTAGTACCGGTCCGAAAGTTTCTTCCTGAATTATATCCATCTTTTGAGTAACCTCGGTTAATACAGTTGCTTCGAAGAAATAACCCTTAGTGCCGATGCGTTTTCCACCGCAGGCTAGTTTAGCTCCTTGTTTAAGTGCTTTCTCTACTTTCTCTGTTACCGATTTCAAAGCATTGGCCTCTACAAGTGGTCCCATATCTAAATCTGCTATTTGCGCAGGATCACCAACTTTTACGGCTTTCATGCCGGCAATCAGTTTCTCGAGGAATGCATCTTTCACTTTTTTGTGTACATATACACGTTCTGCGCAGTTGCATACCTGTCCTGTGTTGATTACACGTGATGCTATAATCGATTTTACAGCCAAATCAAGATCGGCATCGTCCATAACGATTGCAGGTGCTTTTCCTCCAAGTTCTAACGATACTTTAGTTATATTAGGTGCAGCGGCAGCCATTGTTTGCTGTCCGGCACTTACACTTCCTGTAAGGCTGACCATTCCTACTTTCGGGTTAGCCGCCATTTCGTGACCTATTACCGAACCGCGTCCCATCACCATATTGAATACGCCTGCAGGCAAACCAACCTCTTCTACTATTTGAGCAAATACGTATGCATTTTCCGGAGTGATTTGACTTGGTTTTACTACGATTGTGTTTCCTGTAACTAATGCGGGGGCAGCCTTGCGTGCTATTAGGAAAAATGGAAAATTCCAAGGGAGAATACCTGTAGTTACTCCGATTGGTTTCTTAAACAGGAATATGTTTTCATTCGGACGATCGCTCTGTATAATCTCGCCTTCGTAGCGGCGTGCCCATCCAGCCATATATTCGAGATAGTCGGCTGTGAAAAGTACTTCGACATTTGCCAGACCTTGTGTTTTGCCACCTTCTTTTACAATAATATCAGTTAATTCTTTTTCTCTTTTGCGGATGCCTGCGGCAATCTTTATCAGATAGCTGGCTCTTTCTACAGCGGGAGTTTTTTCCCATTTATTCTGTGCTTTTTCTGCTGCATCTATAGCCTTTTTTACGTCTTCTACAGTGCCTTCGGGCATACGGCAGTTTACTTCTTCTGTCGATGGATTCAAAACATCGATCCATTTACCGGACGTGTTTTCGATGAATTTTCCGTCCACAAACATTTTTAGTTCTTTCATGGTAATCTTATTTTTAGGTTTTAGAAATAAATTAGTACGAATGCAATGGATTCTAAAATTAAAGAAAATATTGAAAGTTTCACTTATATTTTTGACATAAAAGCATTAATCTTTGATAGCAATAATAATTAATGACAGGGAAATAAATACAAGTGTGAATAAAAATATTGTAGCTTTGGGATGAATAAAAATGTAAGCGTAGTTTTATATAACCTCAATTAATTCTAATATAATGAAAAGGATAAATCTATCAATTATTCTACTACTCCTGTTGTCGCAATACGGCTTCGCTCAAAAAACGGTTTCTTTATTATCACCTGACGGCAGACTCACTTTTTCCTTGAAATTGAGTGATGAATACCCTTCGTATAAGATAATGTTTAAGAAGCAAATTCTGATAAAAGATTCACCACTCGGTTTCGATTTCGATAATGGCACATTCGGTACCGGTCTTAAAATTAATAAACCCATATATAGGACAGGCAGCGAAACTTACGAGTTGGTAGTAGGGAAGACAAAGACTGTGCATAGTCAATACAAAGAGGTTACAATTCCTTTTGAAGAGAAAAAAGCACAGGGTAGAAAAATAAATATGGTTGTAAGAGCTTTTGATGATGGTATTGCTTTCAGGTACGAATTCCCTAAACAGCCTGATTGGAGTTCATATATTATGTATGATGAGAATACTACTTTCAATTTGGAAGGGAACCCCAAGGCTTTAACTCTTTTCTTGCCGTCTTATACTTCGTCGCATGAGGGACCTTATACTCATTTGAATTATAATGATATAGAAGAGAATAAACTAATGGATATGCCTATAATGCTAGAATGTCCGAACAACATTTTCATGTCTATAACCGAAGCGGCGGTTGTTGATTATGCAGGAATGTATCTGATGAAAGAAAACGGTATGTTTGTCGGTAAGCTATCTCCATTACCCGGACAGACAAAAATAAAAGTGAAAGCAGATATTCCTCATCGCACTCCCTGGCGTGTAATATCTATTAGTGATAGAGTTGGGGCTATTATTGAGTCGAATATTCTGACAAATCTGAACGAACCTTGTAAAATAGAAGATACATCGTGGCTAAGACCAGGGAAGACAACTTTTACATGGTGGAATGGCAATGTAGTACCGGATACAACATTTGCTCCCGGAAATAACTTCGATACGAACAAATATTATATAGATTTTGCTGCCCGTAGCGGTTTGGATTATCATTCTATATATGGTTATGCCGAGCAGCCTTGGTATGTTGACGATGGATTTGATTTTGGAACACCCGGACCAAATTCCGATATAACAAAGCCGATTAAACCTCTTGATATGAAAGCGATTTGCAAATATGCTCATAGTCAAGGTGTGGGTATTCACCTTTGGATAAACTGGAAGCCATTGTATGCCAAAATAGATGAGGCATTCGCCCTTTTTCAAGAATGGGGAATTTCGGGTATGATGGTCGATTTTATGGATAGGGATGATCAGGAAATGATTCGCATACAGGAAGAAATATTGGCAAAAGCAGCTAAGCATCATTTATTTATCCAGTTTCATGGTTCAAGTAAACCTTCGGGTCTTCATCGTACTTATCCGAATGAGTTTACACGTGAAGGGACAATGAATTATGAGGGGTATAAATGGGGTGCCGAAATAAATGCCGATCATGATATTTCAATGCCTTTCACTCGTCTGATTGCAGGTGCTACCGATTATCATTTGGGAGGTTTTAGGGCTGTACCAGAAAATAAATTTAAAGTTCAATTTACGAATCCATTGGTGACAAGCACAAGATGTCACATGCTGGCAATGTATGTCGTTCTCGAAAGTTATCTGGGTATGGTTTGCGATACTCCTCCATCGTATGAGGGGCAGCCGGGTTTTGATTTTATACAAAAACTACCTACTGTGTGGGATGAAATAAAAGTTCTCAATGCATCGGTAAATGAATATATCACCATTGCCCGCCGGAATGGCGATAGTTGGTACATCGGATCATTGAATAATAGTGAAGCCAGAGCATTATCTGTTACTCTTGATTTCCTCGATAATAAGGAATATACGGCTGATACCTATGCTGATAGTAAAGATGTTGATGTAAATCCTAATCATCTGGTGAAACTAACTAAGAAGGTAAAAAAAGGAGATGTTATAGAATTACCTTTAGCAGCAAGCGGAGGTTCGGTGATACGCATTTATTGAAATAATCCTTTAAAATATAAGTAAACGTCTTAGGTATATAATCTAAGGCGTTTTTTTCTTGAATTTAAACAAGTGCAGCAATAAATACTGAACCTATAATTGAAAACCGTATAATAAGTTTTCTTCTCTTTTTTCTTTTCTCGCTAACAGAAATTTCTCTATCCATTTTGTGTTCTTTTTTCTGATTTTATATTTGCAAAGCATGTGCCATCGGTTAATGTATTATTAAATAGATGTTTATGTGTTTGTTAAGTGTCCGTAATCGGACAGTATTGTCCATGTTTATGATCAGAAGCATAGAGAATTTGTTTCAATTCTACTTGTATTAAAGAACAGAATAAAATACTTACAATTTTCTTTAGGGTTTTTGTTCGTTGAACGATCATATTAGTACAGCCGGTTTTATTAATCATCTTAAAAAAATATGACATGAAAACAAAATATTCAAAAGTAGCACGGTTTATCATTATTTTTTTCATCGCTGGTATGGTGCTTCCGCTTTGTGCGCAGGACTATCCCGATTACATTACAATAAATGGTGTAGTAAAAGACAAGAAATCGAAAGATAAACTGGAATATGTAAGTATTTCTATACCCGGAACAAGTATAGGTACTGTGACAAATGAAGATGGTGGCTTTTCTATCAAGGTAAAAGATTCGCTTCAAGCTAAGGTATTAGAACTTTCGCGATTGGGATATGCTAATCAAAGATATTCAATAAAGGGCAACGAAGATGATATAACCATATTCATGACTGCTAATGATAATAAATTGAAAGAGGTTGTTATCGAATCTGTTGATCCGCTAGAGTTAGTGAAAGCTGCAATCGGTAAGATTGCGGATAATAATAGCTGTAATGCGAATCTGTTGACGGGATTCTATCGCGAGACTGTCAAGAAGAGACGTAATTATATTAATATCTCCGAGGCCGTTGTAGATGTTTATAAAACACCTTACGACGAAGACGATTCCCGTGACAATATTCAGGTTTGTAAGGGGCGTAAACTTCTTAGCCCGAAACCATCGGATACACTTATTGTTAAGTTTTTAGGTGGCCCTAATCTGTCTACTTATCTGGATGTTGTGAAGAATAAGGATCTTATGCTTAATCCCGAAACACTTTCTTACTATGAGTTTTCGATCGAGGACCCTGTTATTCTGAACGAACGTTTGCATTATGTAGTTAGCTTTAAGCCGCAGGTAATTTTGCCATACGCCTTATTGTATGGAAAGCTCTACATCGATAAACAAAGTCTGGCCTTCTCTCGTGCGGAATTTAGTTTAAGTATGGACGACCAAAATAAAGCGACAGAAGCAATATTGAGAAAGAAGCCGTATCGACTCCGTTTTAAACCCGAAGAAGTTTCATATGTGGTGACTTACAAAGAACAAAATGGACGAAGCTATTTGAATTATATACGTAACGAAATTCGTTTTAAATGTGACTGGAAGCGACGCCTGTTCTCTACGAACTACACAATCTTACTGGAAATGGTTATGACAGAAAGAAAAGAAGACCATGTAGAACGCATTCCATCTAAGTTGTTGTTCAATGAAAAGCATTCTCTATCAGATAAAGTAGGTAGCTTTTACGATCAGGACTTCTGGGAAGACTATAATATTATAGAGCCTACCGAATCGTTAGAATCTGCCGTAACTAAATTGAAGAAACAAAATAAATGATTGGATGAAAAGTTTTTCTATATTTGATTGAATTTACTTTATTTTCTGGTCTGCTATGCTGAATGACTTATTTATATTCAAAAAGATAAAAGATGGTGATATAAAGACATTTGAATATGTCTTTAGACAATACTATTCCTCTCTCTATATCTACTCATTCAGCATAGTAGGCAAGAAAGAAGCGGCAGAAGAAATTGTACAGGAATTGTTTTATACGCTATGGAAAGAGCGCGAGAATGTTCAGATACTACGTTCTTTGAAAAGCTATCTTTATGGAGCAGTTCGCAATCAGTCTTTGCAATACTGTGAACATCAGAATGTACAGTCCCGTTACCGGGAGAGTGTTCTGAACCGTAAAGACGATATAGAAGAATCGAGTCCTTTGGATGAGCTGGAATATAAAGAGTTGCAGGATCTGATAAATGAAACGTTGAAAAAGCTTCCAGCCAGACGCCTCCGTATTTTTCAGATGCATCGGATGGAAGGACGTAAATATAAAGAAATAGCAGAAATTCTTTCTGTATCGGTAAAAACAGTTGAAGCAGAAATGACAAAAACATATCAGGTACTACGCCACGAAGTGGAAAAATATACGCATGCATTATGACACTAAAAGAAAACAATAAAATTACAGATCAGGCGTGGAATCGCCTATACAATCGGTTGGATGAAGAGGGGCTATTAGAGGTCAGAACTTCAGATAAGCGACCAGTATTACGCTCAGCCACATTCAAATGGGTAGCAAGTATAGCCGTTATATGTATCTGTATAGCATCTGTATCGGTTATACAGAATAGGAAGTCAGCGCAAATTTATAATCAGATTTTAAGCAATGGAGGCGATGCGCCGACTTTGGTCTCTACTCTCGAAGATGGTTCTGTGGTTTATTTGGCAAACCATACATCTTTGCAGTATCCTGACCATTTTCCTAAAGATAGACGACAAGTCTTTTTGCAGGGAGATGCATTTTTTGATATAAGTAAGAATAAGGAAAAGCCTTTTATCATAGATACAGAGCAAACGATGATAGAGGTTCTTGGGACAGCTTTTAATGTGAAAAGTAAAGATGAATCTTTCTCTTTATCGGTTCAACGTGGAGAGGTTAAGATTACCTCGAAAAAAGATGGTAAATTTGTCTATGTCAAAGCTGGCGAAACGGCCTTGTTTCAATCTGATAAATTGCAGACAATGCAGACAATAGATGCAGGACAATTTGGTGCGTATTTGAGAAAAGTACAATTTAAAGATGAGCGATTGGCAGATATCGTTCATGTTATTAATATAAACTCGGGTTCTTCGGTATTACAAGTTGCACCGGGGCTTGAGGACAGATTGCTTACTGTGACTTTCTCTGATGATACACCTTATAGTATGGCCAAATTGATTTGCATGGCATTGGATCTTAAACTAACGCAAAAAGAGGATACAATTATTATTTCCGAGTAAGAAAATATACTAGAATGAGACGAATGACGGGCGACATATTTCATCGTTTTATTGCCTGCTTTTTACTGTTTTTTACAGTAATGGCATTGCAGGCAGAAGATGGGAGTGTGTTGGATCGCAAAGTCCGGTTACCAAAAAGTAAAGACACAATTTATCGTTTGTTGAAGCAGGTATCTGATCAGTCAGGCTACCTGTTTGTTTATGATAGCCAGATTATAGATAACGATAAAGTAATGAAAATTCCGAAAGGAGAATACACAGTGCGCGACGCCATATATGCTATAACCGGAAACGAACGATTAAAGATATTGGTTGTAGGCAACCATATTTTACTACAATTGCCCGAAGAAAAGGAAACAAAAATACAGATTGCAGAAGATAAAATAATTGAACAAAGTAGCTATTTCACTTTGGGAGGTATAATCTATGATCGTATCTCGGAAGAACCATTGGCTTATGCTTCTGTTGGAGTTAATAATACAACGATTGGAACTATTACCAATCAGGATGGAGAATTCAGATTGATATTACCTGATTCATTATTAAATCACTCAATAAAACTGACCAATGTAGGATATGAAAGTCAGGAGATCGAAATCTCTTTATTGATTGATCAGCATGTGCGATTTTCTCTTGCGCCGAAAGTTATTCCTTTGCAGGAAGTAATTGTAAGAGCCGTAAATCCGGTAGACTTATTAAAGGAAATGTTGGCGAAGCGCGAGCAGAATTATCCTTCGGAGCCTGTGTATATAACAGCTTTCTATAGAGAGGGTATAGACCTCAAGAAAAAAAATATTGATCTTACCGAAGCCGTCCTGAAAATTTACAAGACTGGTTATCCTCAAAGTGTTAAGTACGATCAGGTGAAAATGGTAAAGATGCGTAGAATTAAAAGTAAGCTGGATAGCGATACTATTTTTACCAGAATAAAATCGGGGATTAATTCTTGTCTGATGCTCGATATAGTGAAGGAGCTTCCCGATTTTCTTGATCCCGAAGGCAGGGGACAGTCTTTTGTTTATACTCATACGGATATTACAACAATAGATGGTCGCAGAGTGAATGTTATTTCTTTCGAACAAAAAGATTACATTAAAGAATCCTTATATAAAGGGCAATTGTTTATTGACACCTACAATCAGGCTTTAATTGAAGCCCGATTCGAATTGCATCCCCGTTATATAGAAAAAGCCACAGAGCAGTTTATAGAACGGATAAACAAAGATCTCAAAATGACGCTTGAGCGTGCCAGTTATACTGTTTCATACAAACGATCGGAGGATGGCTATGACTACATAAATCATATTCGTGGAGATTTAGAATTCAAAGTCAGAAAGAAAAGGAGGCTCTTTAGTGCACCTCTGCATCTTTGGTTTGAGATGGTAAATTGTAAGATGGAAAAAGAAAATGTAGTTGGATTTCCACGTAATGAGCGTATTTCTCCTCTCAAAATATTCTCGGAAACCAAATACGAATACGATAAAAACTTTTGGGGGAACTTTAATGTCATAGTTCCCGAAGATAAGTTAAAAGAATTAATAATAAATAATCTGAATGAAGTGGCAGAATGATAAAATATTTGACTCTTTTTGTTAACATAACGTGAGTTTGATATAAGTATCGTATAATTATGAGCTAAGCTGGCATCTATCTTTCTCTCCCTGAATTCTATGATTAATTCCTATTAATATTGTTAAAAGTTATCGCATTTTTCCTTTTTCAACTACCCGTTTTTTAGGGGGGCAGATTGAAAAAGGGAAAATAGCTTACTTAAGCTGTTTTCTTGTAA